>NZ_JBNHIC010000036.1:0-39960 GCF_059092905.1 Arthrobacter sp. B0427-1-12
AGCGGACCAGGGCAGGCATGGCCGCAGCCGCCGTCAACGGGCGCAGGGCCGGACGGCGGGAAATCACCGCAGGGGACCGGAACGTCCAACGCGCCCAGGAACTCAAAGCCCAGGGCCTCAAACCTGCCGATGTCGGCAGGATCATCGGCGCCAGCCGCGCCACCGTCTACCGGTATCTCAGCCTGAAGGACGACTGACGGGGAAGATCCTAGGCCGTTCCTCGGCCTTGAAGAGTGGCGTGCCTCAGCTTGAGTCCGGGTTCCCGGTGGAGAGTCCTGGATTTAGGACTGGCCTCCCGGTCTCTTGAGCAGCCTTGACGGAATTGGTCCGGCGTCGATCATTCCGGGGTCATCTACCTCAATCCTGCGTCAGCCAGGCAGAGATGGACTGCGTTGGTGCCGTTGATGGGCGGGACCGGCCTCGTGACGCGGGCCGTGCGTTCCTCCTGTTGCCTCGGGCAGCAGATATACGCGGAGTTGGCGCTCCCGCCGGGGCGGGGCGCAGTGAGGCCCGGCACCTGCGGGTGCCGGGCCTCACTGCAGAAGGCTTAGGTTGTGAAATAGAAGCGGTTGACGTGGAAGTACCACTTCCCGTAGGACTCGTAGCACGGTGCGACCACATGGTTCTGGACGGCGTAGAGGTAGCGCGTGCTTACACACTGCCACTTGTAGGTGAAGGGACCCATCTTGACATTCACGACCGGACCGTAGGACGCGGCGGCAGCCGGCGGTGCCGTGGCAACGGAACCAGCCGTGACGCCTCCGGTCACCAGCGCCAGAGCCACGAGGGGCCCCGCCAGATGTTTCCTGAATTTGACCAATGCCATTTCTTCATACCCCTTAGATGCGCAAAAAATCGGGGGCAGAAGAAAACGCGCGGCTGCCCCCGATCCAACGGTGAGTGTCCGCCGAGTAAACGCGGGATTAACAGTATTTCCCCTAGCCAGAGGCTGTTTTCCGCTTCGGCGACATGAGTCTCACACAGTGGGGTCAGGCTGTCAAAGGCGGCCGGGTGGACCGGAGAAACAATTCCTCCGCAAAATGCCGGCAATTCATGCTGGGGCGGAAGACGTTATTACAGTCAGCCGGAGCGTGAGGCCACCGCGCTGAGATTCGCTATGAGGGCCTGTCCGCCCCGAAATGTCAGGTTGAAATCCATGACCTCCGTCAGGGGGGATGTCCAGAAAAGAGACTCCGAACTCAGTTCTGACGTTCCTTGGCTACGAACCTGACGTCGGGTTGGGGTGTACTCCAATGTCACGCCCATGCCTGAGGAACACAGTTCTGATCCTGACTTTTGGGCTGCGGATGCACGGCCAGGTTGCGCCGGGGTGGGTGGAGCGTCTTCATGTCTCATTTCCGGGAAATGGAAACCAGCTTGGGCGGTAACGGTCAGTCGGCATCACCGCGAACCCTGCTGCAGCTGTAGTCACCGTTATTCGGCTTATATACGCAGCGTGTATCAATAGGGGTGAAACAAGTCCTTCACTTCCTTGCGGACCGCCTCTAGTGTGGATAGGCGTGGCTGCTGCCTGGGCGCTTTCCCGCGCCGGCGGCAGTTGTTAGGCCAGGGCCGAGCCGCTGCGTCGGCAGCCCGTGTGAATGCAAGGAGATCCCCCATGGCAAGGACGCCCGACAGCGGGCGCGTGTCGCGCCGCGCCGTTCTTGGTTCTTTATCCGTAGCCGGGCTGGCGCCGGCGTTGACCGGTGCGGCGCAGCTGCCGCCCCAGTCCGGTAACCCCCGTACCGGCCCGCGCCGCAAGCCGCTGAGGTCGGATGCGAAGAACCGGGTGATCCTGCTGGGAACCTCGGGCGGGCCCCCGTGGTGGATGGAGACGGACCGGGCAGGGGTGGCCTCCGCCGTCGTTGTCGGTGACCGCTACTACCTGATCGATGCAGGACACGGAGTCGGGCGCCAGATCAAGGACGCCCGGCTGGGCACCTGGGACAAGGACATGCAGGGGCCGCTCGACGGACTCCAGGCGGTGTTCCTCACCCACCTGCATTCGGACCATATTGCGGACCTGTACGGGATCCTGGGCACGGGGCTGCAGAACGGACTGTCCCGCAGGGACCGGCTCGTGGAGATCTGGGGGCCGGGCAACCGCGGTGCCCTGCCGGTGAGCTACAAGGGCGAGAAAATGACCGAGGTTGTCGCACCGGAGAACCCGACGCCGGGCACCCGGGAAACGATCGACATGATGGTCAGAACCTTCGCCACGGACTTCAACGACCGGGTCATTGACAGCGGCTATCCCACACCGGACAAGATCTTCGCCGGCCGCGACATCCCCCTGCCGGCGCAGTATGCCAAGGACCCGAACGGAAACCCGCATCCGCGCATGACCCCGTTCAGCTTCTATGAGGATGACCGGGTCAAGGTATCGGCAACACTGGTCCAGCACGCGCCCGTATTCCCGGCGTTCGCGTTCAAGTTCGAGACGGACACCGGAACCGTCGTCTTCTCCGGCGACACAGGGCCCAGCGAAAACCTGGTCGAACTGGCCGCCGGTGCGGACATCCTGGTGCACGAGGTCATCGCCGAGCAGTGGATCGCTCAGCGCCACCCGGAGCCCCGCGATGCGGCAGCCGAAGCCGAGTACCAGCACCTCAAGGGCGCCCACACGACCATCGAAGAGGTCGGTGTGATCGCCGAACAGGCCGGTGTCCGCACACTGGTGCTCAACCACATGGTCCCGGGCAACTGGCCGGTCAAGGAATTCGAACGGGCCGGCGACAACTTCTCCGGCCAGCTGATCGTGGGCGAGGATCTGGATGCCATCGCCATCGGAGCGGCGGCGCGGGCACGGTAGCTTTCCGTCAGCTAACGACGCCGGTGCTTTCGGATCCGTTTCAGCGGAACCGAAAGCACCGGCGTCGGTTTGCATGCGGGGTTCAATGCGCCTCGTGTCGGGGCGGCAGCCCGAAGGGGGTACGTGCTGCCGCCAAAGTTGGTCTGTCGGTCCGGGTGAAGGCCACCCTCGGGCCTGAACCGGCGCCGTGAAAGGCGACCCGCACCATACCCATTGTGAGGCGCAGAGTTGCTTGCCTGACCATCCCGGACGGTCCCCTGCTCCTCCCGGTTCGGGGTGCCGGTTGCGCGATCATGGTCAGACTCCGATGAACCAGGTTTCGCAGGCGGTTCAGTGTCCTCCGGTGCGACGCCGGCGTAGTCGGCTGCCGGCACAGTGCCCGGTAGGGCGGATCGCTAAGGGGTTCGCTGGACGATCCGGTACACGGTACTGCGGGCGACCTTGAAGAGCTCGGCGATCTCGGTGGTGGTGTGCTGGCCTCCCTTATAGAGGGAGACAAGATAGAGGGAGACAAGGTGGGCTTGCTGGCTCCTGGTGAGTTTGGGCTGTTTGCCGCGCAGCCGTCCCTTGGCCTTGGCGACCTGCATGCCTTCGCGGGTGCGGGCGCGGATGAGGTCGGATTCGAATTCGGCGACCATGGCCAGGACGTTGAAGAGCAGGCGGCCGACGGGGTCGGTGGGGTCGTGGATGGATCCGCCGATGCTCAGCTTCACTTTTTCTTGGTGAGCTCTTCGACGATGTCGCGGGCGTCGGGCAGGGAGCGGGCGAGCCGGTCGAGCTTGGTGATGACCAGGGTGTCGCCGGCGCGGACGGCGGCGAGGGCCTCGCGCAGGCCGGGCCGGTCGCGGTTGGTGCCGGTCAGTCCGTGGTCGGTATAGATCCTGTCGTCGGGTACGCCGAGGGCAGCGAGGCCGTTGCGCTGGGCCGTGAGGTCCTGCTCATTGGTCGAGACGCGGGCGTAGCCGATGATGTGGGCGGTCATGGAGGCAACTGTAGCGTTTAGGCTACCCCGGATTCTGTTGGTCGAAGCAACACCCGTTCCAGGGAGTGGCTTCGATGTATCAGCAGTTCGATTCGCCTACCGGTCTCCGGTTTCTCGCTTTTATCCGCGAGGGCAGGGGTCTCAAACCTTCGGCCCGCGCAGCCGGGATAGGGAAGGAAACAGGTTACCGGTGGCTGCGCGATGAGTGCCTCAGGCTCCGTGGGGAAGGCCTGGATCATGCGGCAGCCCAGATCGGGCTTGGGTTCTCCTCAGGCCGTGCCGATGAGTGGAACGAGCGGTTCCTGGAAGAGAGGAACGGTCGCCATCACTTTCAAGTGGAGCCCGCGGTCGAGGAAGCGTTCTGGTCTTCCTATCTGGGCGGAGCGGTCCTGGAAGCTGCCGCCGCGGCCGCCGGCGTGAGTCGGGCGACCGGTTACCGGTGGCTTTACGGCCGTTTCATGTCGCTGCGGGCCATGCTTCCGGCGGCGCAGGAGCGCGAGGATCTTCGACTGTCACCGGGCACCTCCGCTGCTTGGGAGGCGCGACGGAAAAAGCACTTGAGAGCCGAAAAGGCCCGCTTGCAGCAGGCCGGCCAGGACGGGATCCGGCAGTCCCGGCTCGTCGCCGAGAGGGTCGCGCTGTCCCTCTCGCCGGCACGGAAGCGGCGGGCCCTACGAGAGACACGGTACTGGGAGCTGGTGCGGTCCGGGGCTTCGAATGCCCAGGCCTGCAGGATGTTGGGTATGAGCAGGCACATCGGGACCCGGCTGAGAAATCAGCGGGCAGAACAACCGCAGGGGCACGCCGGTCCGTCATCTGGGCGGTATCTGTCCCTGCGGGAACGGCTGCAGATCGCTGACCTGAACACCAGGCCCCGCAAGAGCCTGGGCTACCTCACCCCGCAGGCACTGTTTCGGGTCGAGAAAAAGCGCATCCCGGCCACCGCCCGATAGACTCGAACACACCCGGCCAACCTGCCGGATTCACCTCAGCGTTGCATCGACCACTGAAATCCGCCCTACCTTCACCGGGCTTTTTTGCGGGCGGGGTATACGCGAATCAGGGGAGGGTCAGGGGGTGTCGCGGTGGAGGACCGGCTTACAGGACCGGCGCATTGGGAATCACCCGCGGCCCTGCCCTATGCGATGAGCGCCACCGCCATGACCATCGGCAGTGAGACCACCGAGGCGATGGAGGTGGCCATCGTCAGCGTCTTGAAAGTCCCCTGAGTCGACAGTCCGAGCAGCGACTTGAACATCCAGAAGAAGTTGCTGTTGACCTGAAGAGCGAACATCGCGCCGGAGGCGATGGCGAGGCCGATGACGATCGGCGAGACGTTGATCGACCCGAGTACCGGACCGATGATCCCGGCGGCCGTGATGGCCGCCACCGAGACCGACCCGATCGCCAGGTGCAGCACTGCGGCGATGAACCAGGCGAGCAAGATGCTGAGGATGACCGGTGCCGCTGCGTCGGCAGTGAAGAGGTCGGCCAGGGTCGTTTCGAGCCCGGTCTCCCCAATGACAGCGCCCAGCGACCCGCCGATGCCCGTGATGAGCAGGATCTCGCCGGTGGTGTGGAAGCCCTCGCTCATTGCCGTGTCCGTGCCCTTCGAGCCCAGGGTGCGCCGGCAAAGCATGTAGGCACCGAGCAGGCCGACGAAGAGCGCGAAGTTGGCGTCGCCGAGGAAGGCGATGAAGTCGTTGGAGAACTCGAACAGCTCCGCGAAGGCACCGAAGGCGATCATCACCAGCGGCACGAGGATGGGCAGCAGGCAGACGAGCAGCGGGGGGGTCGCGGTGTCCTCCTCGACGAGCTCGGTGGTCTCCAGCTCGACCATCGCCTCATCGACCTCTTCGTCCTTGGCCGCTTTCCAGTAGCGGCCGCGCAGGAGCAATCGGAAGATCAACGTCGTCACGATCGCGGTCAACGGGCCGAGCACGAGGCCGTAGATCAGCCAGATGCCGAGTGGGATGCTTAGCAGGCCCGCGATGGAGACGGCGGCCAGTCCCGGGATCACGAAGACGTAGCCGGCGAAGATTCCGGTCCCGAGCGCACCGGCCATGTGCGGCAAACCGGTCCGGCCGATGAAGGGCCCGCTTGAGCGCGCCACCGGAGAGGCCAGCACGACCTGCACGTCCACGTAGATCGAGGGGAAGATCATCGACATCGCAGCCGTCAACGCGTACGGGAGCCGGCGCGCACCGACACCGTTGACGAGCATCGTTACCATCTTCCGGAAGGCGCCCATCGCATGGAGCATCGCCCCGATGAGCACCCCGAAGCCGATGAGCAGGCCGACCTCGCCCATGATTTCGCCGAAACCGGTGGTGACCGCCATGATCGTCGCCGTGAAACCGACACCGGTCGCGAGGCCGAGGTAGAGCGAACCTATGATCAGCGAGATCACCGGGTCGACCCTGATCTTGATGATGAGCAGGACGATAACGACGATGGCTATCACGGTGTGAAGGGCGATCATGGCCTGCTCCTGCCGATTCGGGGAATGGCGAGGTCATTCGGCAGCATCGCCACATCGACCCCACACTCTGGCGACTCTGGCGCTGATCGGGGCTCCGCCGTGCGGCCCTCAACGACGAGCTTGCCGTTGATATCAGTACGAACACTGCGGTGTTCCCGCAAGAGTGGACACCGGGTTCTACGCGCAAACATCGTTGATGTACCTTACTCCCAGGTAACCCAGTTCATACTGGGAGGTCGGCAGTGTCAAGGCTCGGAAGCAACATGGGGTCTGCCGAGAAGGATCCGGTCGAAGGACTCCCGAGCCCAGCTTAGCGCGGCGCCATTTATCGAGCCTGGATCAGCCGACGTTCCTGATTGGAACGGAAGAACCGCCATTCCAAGCTGCGGCTAACCAGACTGCCGTCGCAGGTGTAACCGCTGCGGACGGACTGAGCAATCGGCAGCCCGGAGCCGGTCCTCTTTTTATGTACAGGAAGTCGGACTGTGTCAGCACCCGGTTATCATTCCAACCCCACTAGTGGAATTGCATACTGTGTCGGTGCCTTGGTCTGTTGCGGAGCCCGCGATGAGACCGTAAGCAGCCGCACGCGATGGACCGAAAAGACACTGCAATAACCTCGAAGTCGCTCGAAGAGCCCCTTCGGAACAGGTTTTTACTCCGTCTGACTGCGTGTGCCGCAAACACCGATAGCGGAAACTACGAAAGCTTGTCCCGCCGGATTGGATACAAAGCACCGTTCGGCGTTCCGTAAAATACAGCAGTGCTGCGTGGGGGGAGGGTCGGGCTATCCGCTTGGCCGGTCAACTAGGCGCAGACCTGCGACGGCGGCCGTACCGAGGATCTTTCGTGTCGTGCTGTTCATGATGCTCTCCCATGTCCTGTCTGCCGTCCGGGCCGGCCGTCCGTCGTCGAGCCGATGCTTCCCCGGCGCTGTCGATGCCCTTGGCTCTGAGGCTTCCGGGTGAGATGACCATGAGAACCTCGGGAAGCTTTTCTCATGAGGACGCCCCTGTGGTCCACGCCGCGAACCGACACCGGCAAGGATGCCGATGACAGCCCGACGAGGGGACAGGACATGGTGCGGTGCACGGGCGGAAGGAGGGGTTCAGGAGTCGCCTGATTCCCGGGAAGGAATGGCTTTGGCTCCGATGTCTGCAGGCTGGGGCGTTGTCAGGCCTGCAGACATCGGAGCCTCGAGGTCATCATCGTCCGCTCCCATGCCTGACGGCTCCGCAATAGGGTCTGGTTTCAGGGAGTGGACAGGCGTAGCGTCGATAGACAAAGTCGGCGAGGCGCAGTCCTAACTGGAGTGATTTGCGCCGGGAGCACCGGTTTCAGTCCATCACATAAGGAGCTGGAATGGCTGGGTGGAATGCTGATACGGCTGCCGGGCCGCTGGGGGCCGGCACGGTCACCTTGGTGGAGGGTTCGTCCTTCTGCGTCTCCTTCCCGAACGGGGACATCCATCCGGAATATCCGCACGGGGTCTTCTTCCAGGACACCCGCATTGTGTCGCGCTGGAATCTGACTGTTAATGGCCAGTCGCTGGAGCCGCTGGCGGCGGAGACGAAGGAGCCGTACCGGGCGTTGTTGCCGGCCGCGTACCCCGCCCGGGGGTATGCGCCGCCGCGGCCATCGTCGAACGGGTGGCGAAGCTCTATTCGGAACGGGTTGATGAACTCGCTGCGATAATCACTGCGGAAATGGGTAAGCCCATCAGGGAGGCGCGGGGCGAGGTCAAGCTAGTCTCGGCTATCTTCTCCCAGCATCGGGGAGTCCTCCCAGGTGAAGACCAGGTTTTTCTTGACGAACTCCACCCGCACCCGCTTGCGGGTCAGCCGCTGGACGAGGGAGCGCAGGTCATTCAGGTTCCGGGCCAGCCAGTCCATGCTGTGCACGAAGACGGTGTCGCCGTCGCGGGCGAAGCGGAGCAGTTCGGTCAGCTAGGGCCGGGCTGTGTCCCGGCCGGAGGATCGTCGGTGAACACCCGGTCCAGGACCTGGCCGTCGAGTTGGCCCTGCTCGTTCTGGTCCAGGGTGTTCACCCACACGTATTCCTGTGACAGACCGCTGGCAAACGGGAGAATGGTCGGGTGAGTGAGGCCGGCGAGTTCGTGGATGCTGCCCTTCAGCGTGAGGGGATCTGGGCCCGGGCAGAAAGTGAGCAGGCCCGGCTGGGCAGCGACCTGCGTTTCTACGGTGCTTCGGTGGGGGCGGTGCGGGCGGCGATCCGCGACGCAGCCCGCCGCTACCGGGACATGCCGCATGACGAGATCACCGCGCTGGCTTCCGAACTGTGGGCGGTGCCCGTATTCGAACGCCGTCTGGCGGCCATCGTTCTGCTGCAATCGAACCTCTCCCTGCTGGACAACTCCGATCTGACGCGCCTCGAGGGATTTGTGCGGGGAGCACGGTTGCCTGCCTTGGCCGATCCGCTGGCGGTCGATGTCATCGGTCCGATGATCGAGGGGCTGGACATACCGGGCAGGGCGCGCGCGGATGCGGTCGTCAACCGGTGGGCGCGCGACGGTGACGTCTGGCTGCGCCGCGCCGCCGTGATGTCGCCCCTTCGGGCGCTCCGGGCAGGCGGAGGGGACTGGGCCGGGTTCACCCGCCGTGCTGCGGCGATGCTGGCGCAGTTTCCGGACGGCGACGGCGGCGGCGTCGTCTGCGAGGCCATCGTCTTCGTACTCGGGGAAGTGGCGAAAACCAGGCCGGAACTGCACTTCCCGCCGCTGGCCGTAGGCCGCTAGGGCCAGGTAGTTTGACTAGGTAAACGGCTGCCCGAGTTTGAGGATGTCGTCGGCGGGGCTGTGGTGTCACGATGGTGGTATCAGAGTGGCGGCGCCAGGAGGCGATCCTCCTGGACGGGGCAGAGGCCACCCAGGGGCGAAGGAGTCCGCCATGTCCACCAGTCCTGTGGGTTTTCGCCGGATCACGACCGCTGCGGCGCTCATTGTTGCCGGCATCTTCAACACCGTCGCGTTCGCCGTGTGGCCGTGGGGGCGGGACGGCACCGAGGCCGCCTTCGTCGAGGCCGTCACGGGCAGCTCCTCGGCTGGCCAGCTCGGGCCATTACTGCTGCATTACGGTTTTGTGGCGCTGGCGGCCGGCCTGCTGGGGCTGCTGGAAATGCTGCGGCCCGGCCCGGCGGCCTGGGGGCATCTGGCCGGGGTGCTGGCCTTTATCGGCGTGGTCAGTTTCCTGCCGTCGGCGCAGATCTTCTGGTTCCTGCGCGCCGCCGAGACCGCGCAGGTCCCCGCCGCGCAGCTGGCCGCCATCGCGGGGGGATACCCGGGCGGGCTGGCGCAGACCGCGATCTACCGCCCGGCCGTGTTCATCACCCTCGTGGCGGTCCCTGTCTTCCTGCTGGCGCTGTGGCGCAGCGGTGTCGTGTCCTGGTGGCCGGCTGCGGTGATGTTCACCGGCATGGCGCTGCCGGTCTTTTTGCCCTACGGTGCCCTCTTCCCGACTTTGGCGGCCGCCGTCCAGGCCGTCGCGCTGATCTACATCGGCCTGCAGGTACTGGATGCCGGCAGCAGCCCGCGCAGGGCCCCGGAGCCCGGAACCGGCAGACCGGCGCCGCGCAAGGGAACCGAAACCCAGCCCGGACCGGCCTGAGTCATTCCAGGATTTGCAGGTTCTTGCGGAGTGAATGTGTGAGGGGAAATCATGACGGACAGTACCGGACCTTTGAACCAGGACGTCGGCGACAGGTCACACGGAGAAGACCCCGGTGGTCCCGGCGAGGATTCCCCAATAACTCTTAGACAGGCGAGCTGGGCGCTGCTCTTTGTTGTTCTGTACGTGGCTGTCTTCACAGGCGCAGTGTTGGCGGTCGGTCTGCTCGACGTCGTTCATTTCACGCCCGGGGCACTGATCATGCTGCTCCTGCCCGGAGCGACCGCTGCGGGCATGCTCGCGCTCTATGTCCACCTCATCCGGAAGCATCGTCTGGGCCTGGGCGTGCTTGGGTTTAGGCGGCTCACGCCAAGGATGTTCCATTTGTTCTGGCAGATCCCCTTGGCCATTGTGTCTGCGGCCTTTTTTCAGCTGCTTTTCCTGGCTGTTCTTGCCGCTCTGAATGTCGATATCGCAGCGGCAGGCTCCTCCAACGATGCCCTGGCCGGCATCGCCGAGCTGCCGGCACCGTCCGTGGTAATCGCGTTCATTGTCATTGTGGTTCTGACGCCATTGTGGGAGGAAGTGTTGTTCAGGGGCGCTTTCCTCAGCGGCTTCCTGCGGCGGTTTAAGCCTTTGGCAGCGATCCTGCTGTCCGCGGCACTCTTCGCGTCAATCCACCTGGTGCTGCTCTCCGTCGCGTACCTCTTCGCCTTGGGGGTTGCACTGGCGCTCCTTCGCCGCTTCCACCGGAACCTCTGGGCGCCCGTGCTGCTTCACGCCACGAACAACGCCCTGGTAATGCTCCTTATATTTACGGTCGCCTGAATGACGAGCCGGCTTCTGCACGGGACAGTATGGCCTCGACTGTCCTCTTGAGCAGTACCGGAGGACCAGCCCCACAAACCTTCCGGTCCGCTCCGGAACACGGAATTCTGCCTCTCTGAGTTTCTGTAAATCCGTGGGCTGCTGGTGCAGCGCTCAGGCGGCCATGAGACTGTCGGCCGGGGCCGGCACCGCTTCTGCTGCTTCCAGGGGAGCCAGCAGAAGGCTGTACTGGATGGGAGTCAGCAGTTCGGGATGGGCCAGCGCCAGCTGGGCCAGGTGCAGGGCAGCAACCATCCAGTACGTTCCGGCGATGGTTCCCATGGTGGCGGTGACCAGTGAGCGGAGGGCTGCTGTGTCGACCGTCGGGAAGTATGCGGCCAAGGCGATCCGGGCCGCACCATGCTCGACGTGCCGCTGGACCCTGCGGTCCCTGGCGGCCAGGGCATACAGCTGGTCCGTCGTCCATCTGCGGCCCAGAATCCGGCCTGCATAAGGTGGTTCTCCTGCCGCGGTCGTCCTTCCGACAGCGAGGACATCGGTGACAACGACTGTGGTGTTTTCCATCATTTCTCTCCCCAGGTGTCCTGCTGAGGGATCGCCTTAAGTTCCTGCTCCGCCAGAGCCAGACCGGCGGGTTTGGCCTGGCCGAAGCCATGCTCAAAGCCTAGGGGCCGGGGGTGACAGTTTCGGACGAGGTCTCCCGACGGAGAGGTGCAGAACCTGACGAACTGATTGCCAGTAGTAGTCGGCCGCTTTCTCAGAACGACCCGATGACTTGGAACTCGCCCTATCTCCGACAAATTGTGAACGGGACTGCCCCCGGTATCTGCTCCGGGTGGCAGGATGAGATGAAGACTCAGACTGCCGGAATCGATGCATGCTTGGGGGGTACTTTTGACGCATGACCATGGATCCGCTTGTTCATCTGCAGACAGGTCCGATTGTCAGCAGCAGCCTTCGGTGTCCGGGGTCCGGATTGCCGCTGGGATACTCGCGATACTTCTCAGTCCGCCGATGGGTCTCGTCGCAGTGGCGCTCCTGGCGGGTGGGGCGAATATTGTGAGCGGCCCGGTCCTGATGGCAGTGGCCGTGGCATTGTTAATATTCGGGATTCTTCAGATCATCTGGTGCCGGGACCGCGACAGGGCCCTGCCGGCTGCCCTCCTTGCAACGGTGCTCGTCGCGGTCCTAGCAGGAGTCGTTGCCAGGCTTGGCGGCACTTTCGTCTTAACCACCTTGGGCTGTGCCTCGCCGTTAATCGTCCTGGCTGTCATCGCACTTGTCGGAGCGAATAAGGTGCCCGCCAGCTAGCGGAAATCCGCCGGCAGACCAGCGGAATCATGTTTGGGGGGGAATCGGGATTCCACCCTCTATTGAGATGGCAGGAAAGCATCGTCCGGACGGGGGTTGCATCGCTTGATGGCGGTCCCGGAAGAGCAGAGGCGTCTCGAAGAACTTGTCGCGGAGTGGGACCAGTCACTGAAGGACGAGTGAGGGGAGGAAGCCTTCCGGAACAAGCGCGGACGCTGACGCCGGCCGGTCGCCTCGGAAAGCAACCAGCCGGCCGTCATACGTGTTTTGAATGCTTAGCCCACCAGCTCCAGCAGATCGTCGACGGACTCGCCGACGTCGGTGCTGGAGCGGCTCAGCAGCGAGGAGAGGACTTCGAAGAGCGCCGTCTGAGGGTCCTCGACCATGTTGTGGGCCCGCCAGCCGATGTGCTTGTCCGGGCGGACCAGGATGACGCCGTCTTCTTCGATTTCACGCTGCCGCAACCAGTCTCCGTACAGATCCTGCACCTCGAGGCCTTCGCCGATGACCACGGCCTTGAGCTCGATGCCCAGCCGCGCGCCGACCTGCTCTGCGGCATCGGCCCAAGCCCGGCCGGTGATGCCCGTGAAGATGGTGAACTGGGTTCCCTTGGCGATGTCATGCGTCGAGAACTTCTTTTGCTGGTCGCCGATCCAGGCGTGCGGCAGGCGCAGGCCGGGGTAGGTGGACTTTTGGTGGTGCAGCAGCGGGTCCTCCGTCGGCTCCGGGCGGGTACCGCCGTCCGATACCACTGCGCTGGACTCGTAGAACTGGCCAATCTCGGTGCCCTGTGCATTGAACTCGTAGTCCTTGTTGTCCAGGGCAGCGCGTAGGGCCTTGCGGCGTTGGGCGCCTTCGGGCGAGTTCTCCTTGCGTAGCTTAAGCTTCTCAGTGAACTCCTCATCCGTGGCCGCATCAGTGACACCGAGGGCGTCGAAAATGGGCTTGTACTCACGGCTGGAGGCATTGGCCCGGGTGACGATCTGCTTTGCCACCGGCGCGCGTTCCACGGAGTACGTCTCCAGCAGTTCTTCTCCGGCCTGGCCCTTGAGCACTGCGGCCAGCTTCCAGGACAAGTTGTAGCTGTCCTGGATGGAGGTGTTGGAGCCCAGTCCATGGCTCGGCGGATGCTTGTGGATGGCGTCTCCGGCGCAGAAGACGCGGCCCTTCTGCAGATGAGTAGCGTATTGCTCGTTATTGCCCCACAGCGAGTAGCCAAGGATTTCCACGTCCAGGTCCTCGACGCCGACCAGGTTACGGACAATCCGGATGGCTTCCTCATCGTCCAGCACAGGCGGCTCGGAGTTGATGTCGAAGCCCCAGCAGACCAGCCACTCGTTCCACGGGCGGACCATGCGGACCAGCCCCGCGCCCAAGCCCCCGATGTTGGAGCCGGGGTGGAAGACCCAGTACAAGATGGACGGGCGGTGTGCGGCCAGATGGGACAGGTCCGCCTTGAACGTGATGTTCATGGAACCGCCGATGTCCATGGCACCTTCCATAGGAAGTTCGATGTCGGCCGCCACCTTGGAACGCGCGCCGTCGGCACCAATGAGGTACTTCGCGCGGATGGTGTATTCATGCCCGGTGAGCCGGTTCAGTACCTGGACGCTGACACCGTCGTCATCCTGCGTGTGGGAGAGGTATTCGGTGGAGAACTGCGTCTGGGTACCGCGCATCGTGGCGTTCTTGAGCATGATCGGTTCCAGCAGAGTCTGCGGAATGTCACAGGGCATGGCAGGGGAGGCCAACTCATAGTCGGCGCGGCGATCCGGCCGCAGGCCCCACGTGGGACGGCGTCCGATTTCTTCGCCGGCCATGGACTCGCAGTAGACCGTGTCGCCCATCAGCTCATGCGGAACGGCCTCGGCCAGGACTTGCTCCTCGATGCCCGCGTCGCGCAGCACCTCCATTGTTCGCTGATTGGTGATGTGAGCCCGCGGGGTGTTGGCGGTCCAGCGGTACTTGGTGATCATGATGTTCGGGATGCCCTGGTTGGACAGGAACAAGGCTGCCGAGCTGCCGGCGGGGCCGGACCCGACAATCAGGACGTCGGTCTCGACAACGTTCTTGGTGGTCGGTGACGTGGTTTCGGTGATTCCATCATTGAAAACAGGCATTTCGGGCCTCTCTCACTCTGACTGGCGCACTCGGCTCCTGGGAGCGAGTTGGGGTTATCATGAGTGTTCCAAATCACAGGAGACTGCGGGGTCCGCGGCGGTGGATGTGGCCGCTGAGTGTCAAAAGCCGTCCGGTGAGTGCAAAAACGCCGGTCAGTCCGCTGCACCTCCTGCCGATGATCAGCAGCCCCAAAGACTGGAGCGCCATCAGGCCACGCCATTCGGGGGTCAAAGCTGTTAGCGGTAAATGCCGTCGTCTTTGCATGGGTATTTGGTGGTTCCAAGGGGTGCGCTGATAGGCTCCGTCGCCGGTCCGAGGGGCATGCCCGGGTGCGGTGGCGGGCCGGAAAATTTCTGAAATTCCTTCGATCGCCTTGTCCGCGCGGATCCGGCGGGTACCGGTGATGCTCCGGGGCGGGAACCGGCTTGAACCTGCCGGACCCAGCTTGTAACGATGGTCCGGCAAGCAACCACCAAGGAATTGGAGAACGCACAGCATATGTCGCTGAACCAGAACAAGGTTGGAAAAATTGCAGCAGGACTCGCGGTCGCCGGTGTGATGAGCGTGGCCGGGGCAGGAGCAGCCTCCGCCGATGACCAGACGCTGAGGGGTGAACAGACCGGCACTGAGCAGACCGGCACCTTCGGGCAGCCGGTCAAGCAGGCCGCCGCTCCGGTGGAGGAAGCCGCCGCTCCGGTGGGTGAGGCGGCTCCCGCCGTTACCGAACAGTCCGTCACCTCTGAACTTCCAGGCCAGAACCTCTGGCTGAACCTCACCCTGTCGCTGAGCCCGCAGGCGGGCACTCCCGCCCCGGCCCCTGAAGCCCCGGCTCCGGCTGTTCCTGAGTCCGCTCCGCTGGCTCCCGGAAACTCCGGTGAGCACCGGGCGGCCCTGCCGCAGCCGGCGCTTGAGAACAACCAGTCCCCCCAGGACAAGACCGTCCCGCAGGACGAGGGCAGCGAGACCGCTGACAACCTCTAACGTTTCGGTATTCCGCCGACAGGCCGGGTTTCCCACGGGGGACCCGGCCTGTTGCCGTCGGGCCGTCTCTGAGAGGCCGCGGATATTCGTGGCCGAACGCTTGGGCTGTGCCCATTTGCCTAGTTTGTGGGAGCCTCGGCCAATGACAAGCTGTTTCCATCCGGGTCAAGAACGACGACGTGGCGCACGCCGTTGTCGTAGGTTTCCACCGGTTGGTGCTCGACGCCGTGGGCGGCGAGGCGGGCCAGGATCTCATCGAGGTCTTCCACCCCGAGCGTGAGCAGAGCACGGCTGGCCCGGTCGGCATGTTCGACGACGAAGATCCACGCGGTCTCGCTGATCTGCCACAGCGCTTCACCGCCAACGACCTCGTCCACGGGGCGTCCGAAGAACACCGCGAACCACTCGAGCGCCACAGCCTTGTCAGTCACCGGCACGCCGGCGTACAGGTCTGTCATCGATCCCATGGCACGAAAGCATAGTCCGGGCCCGGTCGTTGCGAAGCCGGCGCGGCTCCCTCCTGAGGGGGACCGGAATGGCTCCTTCAGGGGATCTGCACGGCAGCGCTGTCGGGAAGGCTGGAAGCCATGAAGATCGAATCGATCAAACCAGGCACACCTGCCCGAGTCCCTGCCACTGACAGCGGCGCGTCGCGCCGTACCGGCCCGGTCCGGCTAGTGATCGGCTATCTCGCTATCGCCGCGCTGCTGCCCTACCTGATGCTCAAGCTGGCCTGGACCGGGGGCTCGACGATCGGCATTATCAAACAGTCGCCTGTCGACGACGGCGTCCTGCTGGGGGGCAACATCCTGACTGCCGCCTTGGAGGTGGCAGCGGCCGTCATCATCTTGGCCTTCACCCACAGCTGGGGTCTTCGAGTGCCCGCCTGGCTCGTGCTGCTGCCCGTGTGGGTCGGGACGGGCCTTCTTGCGCCTTTCATCGTCACCGGACCCGTTGTCGCGGTATCCCTGCTCACGGACGCGGCCCCGGTCGGGGATGGGTCCCTCGCGACGTGGGTGGGCTTGGTCGTCTACTCGAGTTTCGGCGCACAGGCCCTGGGCATCACTGCGGCGTTCGTGCTCTACGCGCGGGCTCGTTGGCCGCCCATCCTTGGGAGCCACGTCGGGGACCACCGCGCCGGACCGACCCAACCGGTCCTGGTCCTCGCCGCCTGGGTCGCCACCGGAATGCTCGCGGTCGTCGCCGCAGCCCGGCTGCAATGGGCTCTCGGCTCGACAGCGGGCCTCTCTCCGGACCTGGTCGCCGGCCGCGGAGTTGCCCAGCAGTTGGGCGATGCCGGGTTGGCGCTCTTCGCGACCGTGACGGCGTTGGGGCTGCTGAGCCTGGTACACCGGCGCGGCGCGCAGACGCCAACGTGGTTGCCGCTCACCTTCACCTGGGTGGGCAGCGGGGCGGTCTGGGCCGGCGGTTTGTACCCGATGGTCCTCCTGCTCGTCGGGACCGCAGGAGGCGGGACGTCGGGTAACGAGGGGCTGCTCGCCGGCGTCGAGTTCATCCAGGTGATTGCCGGCGTCGTAACCGCCATGACCGGCGCGATCCTGCTGGCAGAGCTTCACCATGCGAAGGGGTGGGCCGAGGACGCGCGCGTACTCCGGTCACCGTGAGATGGCAGCGTCATCATGACCATCACCGGATACATGTGGCGCGAGCTGCACGAGGCGCGGGCGCGAGACCTCATCCGCGATGCCGAGATCGCGGGCCGCCGGCGCCGGGCCGGCACCGACCAACGTTTCGGCAGAGGGAAACAGCAGATCGCGCTGGATCAGTCAGACACACAAGGAGAATCAGATGACGTCAACCCAGCTCACCCCTAACCTTTACCTCCTCCGGCTCTTGGGCTGGCAGGCCTACCTGTGGCGCGACGAGGACGGGATCACCCTGGTGGATACCGGACCGGCCGGGTCGGGCGATGCTCTGATGGCGGCGCTGGACGAGATCGGCGCGGCCCGCAGCCAGATCAGGCGGATCGTGCTCACCCACTTCCATGACGACCACGCCGGCGGAGCCGCCGAGATCGCCCAAAGGGGCGATGTCGAAGTCATCGCGCACCAGCGTGAGGCACCCATCATCCGCGGCGAGCAGCCCGGCCCGCCGCCGAACTTCACTGAGGCAGAGCTGGCGCTGCACGCCCAGGTTGCACACGACCTTCCGGCCGCACCGCCGTGCCGGGTGGACCGTGAAGTTGCTGACGGAGATGTTCTCGATATCGGCGGTGGGGCACTCGTTGTCGCCACCCCCGGACACACCGACGGCAGCCTCGCGCTCTACCTGCGGAGACCCCGCGTGCTCTTCACCGGGGACACCATTGCCGAGCATGACGGCCAGGTCATGTTCGGCGTCTTCAACCTGGACCGGGAGCGGACCGCCGAATCCTTCCGCCAGCTGGCCCAACTCGAATCTGACATTGCCTGCTTCGGCCACGGCCGGCCCATCCTGAGCGACGCCCGGCACGTGCTCCTTCAGGCCCAACCTGGCCATGCCCGTTCGGACGGCAGGTCCTGACCTGCCCAACATGGCGGGTGAAGCCGGGTGTCCGCCCACACACAGTGCGTCCGGAGCCGTCCGCTGGATAAACGCAGGTGCCGGCACCCACCCCAGGCTGATTGACTGAGGCGGGTGCCGGCACGTGGGTGGATGATTCCGACGGCGTGAGGCGCCCGGGGTTACATACCCTCCCGGAGGGCAGGGACTATCTGCGGGTTGTTGTGCCCGGGAGGCCCCGGTGCTGCGGGTGGGTGGCCGGTACCGCTTCCGCGGCTTCCAGGGGCGCCAGCAGCAGGCGGTACTGGAAAGGGGTCAGCAGCTGGGGGTAGGTCAGCGCCAGTTCGGCTAAGTGCAGGGCAGCGACCATCCAGTAGGTTCCGGCGCTGGTTCCCATGGTTTTGGTGACCGTCGAGCGGAGAACTGCTGTGTCAACAGACGGGAAATATGCGGCCAGAGCAGTCCGGGCAGTGCGGTGCTCGACGTGCTGCTGGACCTTGCGGTCCTTGGCGGCCAGGGCGTGCAGCTGGTCCGGCGTCCACCTGCGGCCCAGAATTCGATGTTCCCGGGGCCGATCTCCAGCTGGGGTCAGCCTTGCGTCAACGATGAAATCAGTGACAACAGACATGGAACTCTTTCTCCTGTTTGGCAGCGGCCGTTGCTGCGGTTCCTTAGCCCAGGAAGCGCAGCTGGCGGGGGCGCAGGGTTTCCCAGATCCGGGCGGCGCCCCAGGTGTGTCCGGCGCCGGTGGCGGCCAGGACCCACAGGGCTGCGGCGTAGATGATGTGCGAGTCGACCGCGGGGTGGTTGAGCAGGGGCAGGGAGGAGAGCCACATCATGGCCATCATCAGGGTTCCGCCGGCTGCGGCGGCGCGCAGGGCGATGCCGAAGGTGAGGGCGACGCCGAGGCCGAGCATGCCGAACATGTAGCCCAGGTCAATGCCGGGCATGCCGGCCATGGCGGCGAACATCGGGGCGAAGGTGCCCTCCAGGCTGCCCAGGTAGCCGCCGGCCGGTGAGCCGCCGGCGATCCAGGCCTGGTCGCCGGTGGTGGCGAAGCCCAGTCCGAAGGTCTTGTCCAGGAAGGCCCACAGGAAGATCGAGCCGAGCAGGATCCGCAGGACGGCCAGCGACCTGCGGGCCGGGGCGGACAGGGATGCCTGGGCCGGGGCGGGAGCGCCGGCGGTGCGCAGTTCCGGACGGGTGATGACTGCGGTCATGGGAAGACTCCTAGCGACTAATGCTAAATAGTTTGATGCCGAAATGTTCGACGTTGAACAATCATAAAAAGTGCCACTTCGTCCTGTCAACAGGAGCTCGGGGGCCGTGGCTGATTTGGGGCAGGAGCAGGGGTGGCGGGGGTCCGGAGCAGCGTGGAGTGCCCCTTGCTGGATGGGAGCTGAGCATTGAATGCGTAGCCAATGGGTGTATAGTTTGATATCGAAATGTTCAACTTGCAACGATCCTAAGCGCGGGTGGCCGGGCGCTGTCCGGTTCATCCAGCAATCGCAATGATCCGATGCAGTGAGCGCCATGAAGGGGGCCTGTCACTTTGGACAGGGTGGATGTTTATATGGACCAGTGGAAGCGTGAGCGGCCGGATCTCGATCCGGCGCCCATGGCTGTGATCGCGCGGCTGACCCGCGCCGGCGGCCTTCTTTCCGGCAGTATCCGGGACAACCTGCGGAGCACAGGCATTGAACCGTGGGAGTTCGATGTGCTGGCCACCCTCCGCAGGGCCGGCCCGCCGCACACTATGAACCCGAAAGACCTCGTGTCGACGACGATGGTCGGAGGGGCCGCCATGACTCGCCGCGTGGACAAGCTGGTGGAGCGCGGCCTCGTGTCCAGGAGTGTTGACCCGGACAACCGGCGGCGCCTGCAGATTTCCCTGACGCCTGCGGGCAGGGAGCTGATCGATGCCATCATTGCGGACCACATCGATAATGCCGACCGCTTCCTCAACGCACTGTCCGCTTCCGAACGGGAGGCGTTGTCCGGGCTGCTCAGGAAGGTTCTCGTCTCGCACGGCGATACCCTTCAGTAGCCTGCTGCTCCTTGCGGCCACCAGGTGGCCGACCGTCGGCGGGCAGCCAATGGAAGGCGACCCGCCGTCGTCGTACTTGAATAAACACAGGTGCCGGCACCCATCCCAGCCTGAATGGCTGAGGCGGGTGCCGGCACCGTGTCGGTGATTCCGGCGGGATGAAGCGCTGGAGTTACTCCGCGACCTGGAAGGTCAGGGTCTCGGTGAACTCCCGGCCGTAGACGTCGGTCGAGGTGACGGTGGCGGTGTGCTCGCCGGCGGCGAGGTCGGCGGGCAGTTCCAGCCGCCACAGGTGCATCATGCGGTCGGCCAGGCTGCCGCCGTGGACCAACTGCTCCTGGACGGCCACCGGGTCGGAGTACTCGGCGCCGACGAGCTGGCCTTCGCCCTGCATCTGCTGGGTGCGGACGGCCTCGATGGTCTGGCCGCCGTCAATCTGCACCTTGACCGTGGAACCGGTGCTGCCCATCCAGAAGTTGGTGGTCAGCCAGGTACCGCCGGCCAGGTCATCCTGGGAGACCACCAGCGGATCGGTGAACGCCGGAGCGGATCCCTTGTTGTCCACGTTCTCGGCGTACCAGGCGCGGTAGCGCGGGGTGTTCAGGCCCAGGGACATCTGCAGGGATTCGTCTTCGCCGCGTACGGTGAAGCGCTCCTGGAATTCAGTGTTCTTGATGTCCAGGGTGAGTACGCCCGGCAGGCCGCCGTCACGCTGGAAGGCGAGGGGGTAGCCCTCGGGCAGCTGGCGTCCGGAGTACCAGTCGCCGGAGATGGCGCCGGCGGTGATGTGCGTAAACGGCAGACCGTCGACGCCGAAGACCTCGGACCAGCCTTCCAGGGAGTCGCCTTCGCGGAGGTTCTCGATGCTGTGGGTGTGTCCGCCCAGGGCGACGACCTTGCGGCCTTCGAGGATCTTGTAGATCTCCTTGACCTGCTCGACCTGGTGCTTGGGGCTGCCCTGGTCGGCGTAGTCCAGCAGCGGGATGTGCGCGGCCAGGACGATCAGCTGGTTTTCCGGCACCTGGGCGATGTCGTTGCGCAGCCATTCGAGTTGCTTCTCGTCCAGCGAACCGGTGTAGTCGCCCTTGGCGGCCGGCTGCTTGGTCGGGTACTCGACGGTGTTCAGGGCCACTACGTGGGCCTTGCCGGCGTCGTAGGAGTAGTACTCAGGACCCAGGTTGGCCTTGAACGTGTCGAACGTGTGCTCGCTGCTGGTCGCATCGAAGTCAAGGTCGTGGTTGCCCGGCAGGAAGCGGGCCGGACCGTTCAGCATGCCGGCCAGTTCCCGGGTCTGCGGGTACAGGGACAGGTCGTCGCCGACCACGTCGCCGATGAACAGAGCGCCGCAACCGGCGTAGTCCGTGCGGGCGGCCAGATCGGCGAAGGCGCCGGTGCGGGCGTGCTCCACCTCGTCCTGGGTGTAGGTCTGGATGTCGCCGCCGATCACACAGTGCTGCTCAGGCGACTGGGTCAGCTTGCTCTTGGCCAGCGGGAAGTTCACCGCATCCGGCAGCGCGCCGGTGGGGGCGATGCCGCCGTGGCGCAGTTCCGGTGAGCCCTCCGGCAGGTGGTGGTAGAAGAACTGGGCGACGTTGTCCTCATCGACCGGCACCTGGTAGCCGCGGGGCTGGGTGACGAAGACGGTCATGTTGTCGAACGCCGGCAGTTCGTAGCGGCCCTGGCTGTCCGTGGTGGTGACATCGCGGCCGTTGGACACGGTCACGCCGGCCAGGCCGCGCTCGTTACTGTCCTGCACGGAGTCCTGGTCTGCGTCGACGAACGCGGTGCCGTCGATGACCTGCTGGTCCTCGTTGGGTCCTTCGACGACCTGGACATTTCCGCGGTAGGCCGTCGAGGCCCAGTCGGTGCCGGTTGCAGCAGCGGCGGGAGCGTTGCCGGGAGCGGCGGGAGCGGCGGGAGCAGCAGTGGCGGCGGGGGAAAGCAGCGCTCCGGCGGCGATGATGGCCAGGGTACTGGCGGTCAGGGCAACGGGGCGGGCAGAGCATCTCATGGACGGTCTGGTAATCGAGTGCACGAAGAACCTCCGGTCGAGTGATGTCGGCTGGCCCTTCCGGCCAGCCTCCGTCACTGTTCCAAAGCTGGGTAAACAGTTAACCACCAAAAGCCAACGGGGACTGGACGTGTTCGTAACAAGCTGGTCGCTACCAAAAGGCGATCCGCCGCCGTCGTACCTGTGGAAGCGGTGGTGGTCCCCGGCAGGCTGTGAAAGACTCGCAGGCAGGTGCCCAATCGGATTCAGAAGCAGCTTCGAAGGAGATTGTCATGACCGGCGATGCCACCACGTCCGCCATTACTGATCGTCCGTGGATGGACGGCTCGCGGTCCCCGCGGGAACGGGCCCAGTCGCTTGTTGCCGCCATGACGCTGGAGCAGAAGATCGCGCAGCTGCACGGCGCGATGGAGACCATCGACATCTACGGCCTCACGGCGAGCATGGGTGAGGCTACCGCGGAGGAGATGGAGCAGCTCGCCGCCCAGATCCGGGTGGAGCGTCATGTCACCGGCATCGAGGAGCTCGGGATCCCGCGGTTCCGCATCACCAACGGGCCCGTAGGTGTGGGCATGGGGGACGGCACGCCAAGCCCGCCGGCCACGGCGCTGCCGATGACGATCGGCCTGGCCGCCGGGTTCGACCCGTCGCTGGCGCATGAGTACGGCACGATCATCGGCCGGGAGACCGCCACGCTGGGGCAGCACGTCCTGGAGGGCCCCGGTGTCTGCCTGCACCGGCTCCCGACGGCGGGCCGGAACTTCGAGTACTTCTCCGAGGACCCCTATCTGAGCGGCGTGATGGGCGTGGAGGTGGCCAAGGCCATCCAGGAGCACGACGTCATTGCCATGGCCAAGCACTACGTGGTCAACGACCAGGAGTACGAGCGCTTCCGGGCCAACGTCGAGGTGGACGAGCGGACGCTGCGTGAGCTGTACCTGTTGCCGTTCGAGATGCTGGTCAAGGATGCGAAGATCGCCGCGGTCATGAGCGCGTACAACCGGGTCCGCGGGACCTATGCCACGGAGAACCGTTACCTGCTGCACACGATCCTGCGGGAGGAGTGGGGGTTCGAGGGGTACGTGCAGTCCGACTTCTGGTCCTGCCGCTCGGCCGCCCCGGCGATCAACGCCGGCCTGGACCACGAGATGCCGGACGCCAAGTGGCTCAACGAGGCCAACGTCAAGGCGGCGCTGTCCGACACGAGCCTGGAGATTGAGACGGTGGACCGCGCCCTGGTGCGCCGGTACACGCAGATGTTCCGCTTCGGTCAGTTCGAGCGGCCCTACGCTCCCGGGGAGATCGACGCAAAGGCCCACGGCGCGGTGTCGCGCCGGATCGGCCAGGAGATTGCCGTGCTGTTAAAGAACGACGGCGGCCTCCTCCCTCTGGATCCGAAGGTCACCAGCATTGCCGTCATCGGTCAGGCGACCTACGTGGACGAGGCCTGCCTGGGCGGAGGCGGCAGCTCGAAGGTCGACCCGCTCTATACTGTGCGGCCCATCGAAGGCATGCAGGACGTGCTGGACTCCCTGGGCTCCTCGGCCACCCTCACCAAGGTCACCGTCGCCAACGACCTGTCCAACCTGGACGAAGCCAAGGCTGCGGCGGCAGCTGCCGACGTCGTCGTCATCATGGCCGGGCTGGTGGCCACCGAGGGCGCCGACCAGCCGGATGCCAACATGCTGCACGACCAGAACCGGATGATCGCCGAGGTGGGGCCGGTCAACGCGAGGACCGTCGTCGTGCTCAAGGACGGCAACCCGATCCTCATGCCGTGGATCGATGCCGTCCCGGCCGTGCTGGAGACCTGGAACCAGGGGGCGGAGGACGGCCACGTGGTGGCGGACCTGCTCTTCGGCGTCGTCAATCCGTCCGGCAAGCTGCCCACCACCTACCCGCGAAGCTGGGAGGACACCCCCTTTGCCGGGCACCCCGAGCGCTACCCCGGCACCGACGAAGGCGCCGGCTATCCGGTAATCCGCTACAGCGAGGGCCTGCAGATGGGCTACCGCTGGTACCAGGCCCAGGGCATCGCGCCGCTGTTCCCGTTCGGGTACGGGCTGTCCTTCACCACCTTTGAGGTGTCCGACCTGGCCGTCAGTCCGGCGGAGACCGACGGGACGGCGCCGCTGACAGTGGAGTTCACCCTCGCCAACACGGGGCAGGTGGCCGGCGCGGAAGTGGCCCAGGTCTACCTGGGGTTCCCCGAGGCGGCGCACGAACCGCCGAAGCGCCTGGTCGGCTTCCGGAAGGTCCGGTTGGAGCCGGGTGCGTCGGAGCGGGTCAGCGTGGTCATCGACCCGGACGCGACCAACCACCCGCTGGCGGTGTGGTCGGACGGAGCCCACGGCTTCGTCGTGCTGCCGGGGGAGTACACGGTCTACGTGGGCACCTCGAGCGAGAATACGCCGCTGACGGCGGCGGTGACTATTCGGTAGGGCCGGTAACGGCGGTGCTCAAGGTGAGCGTCGCCGTTGCCAGGCGGGTCCGGCCACACGGGACCGCGGCACTGTAGAACGGCCGAGGGAAATAATCGCTGGTCCACCGGTGCCGTGGTTGGCGTCCGATGCTATGGCTGACGGTTCAGCAGGCCCTGCCGGGTGGCGGTGACGACTGCTTCGAGCTGGGAGTGCGCGCCGAGTTTGGCCAGGATGGATTTGGTGTAGCCGCGGCAGGTGCTGGTGGAAATGCCCAGGGTGTGGGCGTTGGTGCGCACATCGTGGCCGGCGGCCATCAGGCGCAGCACGTCCATTTCCCGCTGGGTTAGCGCTGCCGGCGGGCCCGCTTGCTGCCGGCGGGTCAGGCTGGCCAGCAGCGCCGGAGGGACGATCATGTTGTCGGGTGTGGCCTGGCGCAGGGTCTGCAGCAGGGTGGCCAGCGAGCCGTCCTTGGGCAGGAATGCGCAGATGCCCAGGGCGGCGGCTTGTTGGAGGACGTCGGTGGAGGGGTCGGCGGTGAGCATGATGATGCGTGTATCCGGTGCCTGGGCCAGGATCTGTTCGGCTGCGGCCAGACCGTCTCCGTCCGGCAGGTGGTAGTCCATCACCACCACCTCCGGCCGTGCCTGCTGGAACATGGCCACACCGGCCGCCGCGCTTGTGGCGTACCCGAGGCTGGCCAGGTCCGGTTCCCGCTCCAGGGCCCCGGTCAGCAGCTCAGCGAATGTCGTATGGTCCTCCACGACCAGCACGCTCGTGCACTGGCCAGGGCCGTCTATGGCCATGATGTTCCTCCTATGCGCCCCAACCCATCCCGCAGGGACTGTGCTGCTCGGTCGCGTGATGGGGTGCGGCCGGGAGTCTGGCGGTGAAGTGTACAGAGGGCCCTCAGCATGGACGGATCAGCTGACGACCGGCACTGCTTAGGCGCGGACGTTTGTGCTGCCTCTTTCCGGTTTCGGATCTAGCCAGAGTTCCGCGGGAGGGAGCCCGCAAGGCCCCGATCGAAGGAAATCGTCAACTTCAGCCTTCCGATGGAAGACTCAGCGCACACCGGACCATGATTCGGTGCGCGTAACCAACGGGATAACGAATTACCCTACGTAATTAATCTTAAGCCGCTGACGCGGTGAAGGATCTGCAATGATCCGAAATTGATGAAAGACATTATTCTCTAACGTTTTCCCAAGGGGAAATGACAAAATGCCTGCGGTTTACGGATCGGGAATGAATTAGCGCTGCATTTGCCGCTCATACTCCAACCGTCAACGGCTGCAGCGAGAAGATCCGCGAACCCGAAGGGGTGCCGATCGGCACTTCGAAAACCATGATTCGGAGAAGACCATGCAGAAGAAGACCAGACAGATTATCGGAACGGCGGCGGTTTCCGGCATTTTTCTCGCCGGCGGAGTCACCTCAGCCCAGGCTGCCGAAGACATCGAAGACACCACAGGTGTTGCCACCGAAGCCGTAAGCACCGAGGCCACCGCCGCGCAGGATCCGCTCGGGGACGAGGAAGAGGACCCGTATCCGGACGAGGATGAAGCGGACGAAGAAGAAGAGGACGAAGAAGAAGAGGACGAAGAAGAAGAGGACAAGGACAAGGACCAGGACAAGGACGACAAGGACAAAGACCAGGACAAGGACCAGCACTAGGCTGACGACGAGGATCCAGCCAAGGACCTTCTGCCGGTCGTCGAAGACTAGTCCAATAGCACTCAAGTTATCGGGCCTTCCGCACGCGGCAGGCCCGCCTTTTTGCGCACAGCAGGCCCGTTCCAGGCCCGGGATCGTTCGCGAGGTAAGCCGTCGGGCGCGGCCTCGCGCCAGTCAGGACCTGCTGCATTGGTTCACGCCCGAGCCTGTTTGCAAGATTGCGGGACAGGTCTTGATCCTTTCCGGCCGGTGCTGCCATGATGACCGGTAAGAACGCCCGCCCCTTCCCAGGCAGCCCATGAGTTTCGCCGCGGTGCAGAAGCACGTGGCGGTGCTGGAGCGCGCTTGCTGGAAAGGCGCGGACGGGAGCAGATTGTGCGCGTGAACCTGGAAGCGGTACGCGGGGCGTGGCGGCTGTTCGATGAGTACGAAGCGATCTGGCGGCAGCGGGTCGACCGGATCTCGGACATCCTCGCAGAGGGATAGGGAAAGGCACCACAATGACAGTCATCAGTGTGAACACCGATCCGAAGGCCTTGAGCCTGACTGTCGTCGCGGAGTTCGACGAGGCGGTTGAGCGGGTCTGGCAGGTATGGGAGGACCCGCGGCAGCTGGAGCGCTGGTGGGGGCCGCCGACCTGGCCCGCCACGTTCGAGGAGCACGAGTTCGTGCCCGGCGGCTCAGCCAGCTACTTCATGACCGGTCCGGAGGGGGAAAAGAGCCGCGGGTGGTGGAAATTCACCGCTATCGAGGCTCCGCACCGCCTGGAGTTCGACGACGGTTTCGCCGACGAAAACGGCGAACCGGTGGCCGACATGGGGACGACCCATGCCGTAGTGAGGCTCGAGGACGTCGGCGGCCGCACCCGGATGACCACCCTGAGCACGTTCGAGAGCGCCGAGCAGCTGGAGCAGATGCTGGCCATGGGCATGGAGGAAGGCCTGAAGCAGGCCATGGGCCAGATTGACGGCGTCCTCGCAGACGGATGACAGCGGCAGCGTCCGCATAACGACAAGGGCCTCTGACCCGGGAGTTTCTCCCAGGCAGAGGCCCTTGTCGCGGTTCGCCGCCCCGGCCGGCACCGTCGAATAAGGTAGGCAATGGACAGTTCCCGCGACCGCGCGGGCGGACCGTGAAGGATTCCCCGCATGACAGATGGAGACACGATGAGCATGGCCACGACGGCAACCACTCAGTCGCCTGCGCTGCCCGTTGCCGACAGCCACGACCTGATCCGTGTGCAGGGCGCGCGTGTGAACAACCTCAAGGACGTCAGCGTGGAGATCCCCAAACGTCGCCTGACGGTGTTTACCGGAGTCTCCGGCTCGGGCAAGAGCTCGCTGGTGTTCGGTACGATCGCCGCGGAGTCACAGCGGATGATCAACGAGACCTACAGCGCCTTCGTCCAGGGCTTCATGCCGACGCTGGCCCGACCCGAGGTTGACGTGCTCGAAGGCCTGACGACCGCGATCATCGTCGACCAGGAGCGAATGGGCGCCAACCCGCGCTCCACCGTCGGCACCGCCACCGACGCCAACGCCATGCTGCGCATCCTCTTCAGCCGGCTGGGCGACCCGCACATCGGCTCGCCCAACGCGTACTCGTTCAACATTCCCACGGTTCGTGCCAGCGGCGCGATTACAGTTGAACGCGGCAACAAGACCAAGGCGGAGAAGGCGACGTTCAACCGGCTCGGCGGCATGTGCCCGCGCTGCGAGGGTATGGGTGCGGTCAATGACTTCGATCTGAGCGCGCTGTACGACGACACGAAGTCGCTCAGCGAGGGCGCGCTCACCGTCCCCGGTTACAGCATGGACGGCTGGTACGGCCGCATCTTCAGCGGCGCCGGCTTCAACATGGACAAGCCGATCGGAAAGTTCACGAAGCAGGAGCTCCACAAGCTGCTCTACGGAGAGCCGACCAAGATCAAGGTGGAGGGGGTCAACCTAACCTACGAGGGCATAATTCCCAAGATCCAGAAGTCGATGCTCTCCAAGGACGTCGATGCAATGCAGCCGCACATCCGCGCCTTCGTGGAGCGGGCGGTGACGTTCACAACCTGCCCCGAGTGCGACGGTACCAGGCTCGGCCCCGAAGCCCGGTCCTCGAAGATCAAGGGGAAGAACATCGCCGACCTGTGCTCGATGCAGATTAGCGACCTGGCCGGCTGGATCCGGGACCTCGACGAGCCGTCAGTGGCCCCGCTGCTGACCGGACTGCAGCACCTGCTCGACTCGTTCGCGGAGATCGGCCTGGGCTACCTCTCGCTGGACCGGCCGGCAGGCACGCTGTCCGGGGGAGAGGCACAGCGGACGAAGATGATCCGCCACCTCGGTTCCTCACTCACCGATGTCACGTATGTCTTCGATGAACCGACCATCGGCCTGCACCCGCACGACATCCAGCGAATGAACGAACTCCTGCTGCAACTGCGGGACAAGGGCAACACCGTGCTCGTCGTCGAGCACAAGCCCGAGATGATGGCGATCGCCGACCACGTCGTCGACCTCGGCCCGCGCGCCGGCAGCGAGGGCGGGGAAGTGGTGTTCGAGGGGACCATCGACGGGCTGCGCGCCAGCGACACGCTTACCGGCAGGCACCTCGACGACCGCGCGGCACTCAAGGAGACGGTGCGGACGCCGAAAGGCGCGCTCGAGGTCCGCGGCGCCGGCACCAACAATCTGCAGGACGTCGACGTCAACATCCCGCTCGGGGTGCTCTGCGTGGTCACCGGCGTCGCCGGCTCCGGCAAGAGCTCATTGATCCACGGCTCGGTCGCCAGCCGCGACGGCGTGGTGGTGATCGACCAGGGCGCGATCCGCGGTTCGCGACGGAGCAACCCGGCGACGTACACCGGCCTGCTGGAGCCGATCCGCAGGGCGTTCGCAAAGGCCAATGGCGTGAAGCCGGGGCTCTTCAGCTCCAACTCCGAGGGCGCCTGCCCCACCTGCAACGGCGCCGGCGTCATCTACACCGACCTTGGCGTCATGGCCACCGTCGAATCCACCTGCGAGGACTGCGAGGGGAAGCGGTTCCAGCCATCGGTGCTGGAGTACACGTTGGGCGGCCGGAACATCGCCGAGGTCCTCGCGATGTCCGTGACCGAGGCCGAGGAGTTCTTCGGCGCCGGCGAGGCACGCACGCCGGCCGCCCACAAGATCCTTGACCGGCTCGCCGACGTCGGGCTCGGCTACCTCTCGCTGGGTCAGCCGCTGACTACGCTGTCCGGCGGCGAGCGGCAGAGGCTCAAACTGGCCACCCAGATGGCGGAGAAGGGCGACGTCTACGTCCTCGACGAGCCGACCACCGGCCTGCACCTCGCCGATGTTGAGCAGCTGCTCGGGCTGCTGGACCGGCTCGTCGACTCCGGCAAATCGGTCATCGTCATCGAGCACCACCAGGCGGTCATGGCGCACGCCGACTGGATCATCGACCTCGGCCCCGGCGCCGGCCACGATGGCGGCCGGATCGTCTTCGAGGGGACCCCCGCCGACCTCGTCGCCGCCCGTTCCACCCTCACCGGAGAGCACCTCGCGGCCTACGTCGGCGCCTGACTGGGGCCCTTGTCCCGTGAGGGCAACGGTTCCGGTGATTGTCTCAAGCACCGGAACCGCTGCCGTTGGTCCTGTTGTCTGACTGTTTGTTAATGGGCCGGCGCCAGCTCCGGTTCCGGGTTCTTGCTGCGTGCGGACAGGGACCAGATCGCTGCCATGGCCAGGGCGGAGAGGACCAGCGGGCCACCGAACAGGATGAAGATATTTTCTGCGGCCCAGCCGCCGGCAAGCAGGTAACCGACCACGATGGGTGAAATGATCGAGACCAGACGGCCGATTCCAATCATCCAGCCGATGCCCGTACCCCGATCGCGGGTGCAAAGAGGCCTGGTGTCGTCGCCGCCTGGCGCAGGCCGAGCGTGGACGAAGCACGGGAGGCAACCTCCCACAGGCGCACCCCGATCCGCACCTTCCGGTCCTCGCCGCGCTGCAGCCAGCCATAACCGGCCAGTTCCTCAACCAGCCGTGAGGCGGTGGCGATATGCAGGCCGCTACGGCGGGCAAGCTCGGTAACGGTCATAGCCGAATTATCGGGGCCAAAGGCTTCGACGATCCGGACGGCACGGGAGAGCACCGATTCTCCCCCCTGTGTGCGCGCCATGACTACAGCTTCCGCGAAGGCATCGGGAATGTCGAAAAAACTGGTCCGGCACCTGGCTTCCTGACCGGGGTGCCGGGCTGCCGCCGTCGTAGTTCACTGCCAGCTGTGGACCCGCAGGAGGCAGGAGACCATGATGGCTCCGGCGGTCTGACGGGCCGCAGAAAAGGTACGACGTCGGCACTCGGGGAGTGCCGACGTCGTACCCTTGGTTTCACGCCGTGCGGTCGACGGCGGCCAGGATGGCCGCGCCGAGTTCGGCTGGCCTGGTGAACTGGGGCCAGTGCCCGGTGGGCAGGTCTACGTACTCGACGTCACGGATTCGCGCGAGTTCGGTCACGTAGGGGTGGCCGGCGGCGATCCATTCGGTGAGTACGGCGGACGGGTATGCGCAGGCGATGACCGTGGCCGGGACGTCGTAGCGGCGCTCGTCGGTGAGGTGCTGCCGGTCGTAGGCCACGCCCCGCGGCTGGGCGACGGCGCGGGCGCGGAACGTAGCCCGCAGGCTGTCGTCGAGGTCGGTGAGGTCGGCCTCCTCGAAAGCGTCCCATGGCGGCAGTGGCACCTCGTCACCCTCTACCGCCAATTGGTCGTTGATGGCGCCGCCCTCACCGAGCGGGCCGGCGTCCACGTACACGGCGCGGGCCACGCGCTCCGGGCGCGCGTCCACGGCGCCGTGGATGATGGCCCCGCCGCCGGAGTGTCCGACCAGGACCACCGGGCGGTCGACGGCGTCGACGGCGGCAACGACTGCGTCGATATGCTCGCGCAGCCTGATGCCGGCACGCGGCGCGTCGGACGCCTCCAGCCCGGGCAGCGTGAGCGGGTGGACCAGATGCCCCGCCGCGGCAAGTGGCGGGGTGACTTCCGACCACGACGAGGCATCCAGCCAGAACCCGGGAACCAGGATGATGTCCATGGCGGTAGCCTACGCAACTCTGCTGGAATGTGGCGGGCCCTCGCGCGCGTCGCCGGGTAGCGTTACGAATAATCGACGTTGGCGATCGCCAGCTCAAGACATCCCGTGAATGACCGGGCACGGACAAGATCCTGATGCACTTCCACGTACCGGTCCCGATCTTCCTCGGCCACGATGACATGTCCCGCAATGATCACCAGGGGCCGGCCGGCCCCGGTTTGCGCCGCAGACGTCTGCCCGGGTCTTGGTTTGTTGGCGTCTGGGCGCCGATGCGCAGCGCTGGCCTGCGGGTATGCTGGTGCGCAGTGATTGCTCAATTTTCTCTGTGATCCAGCCTCCTGCTGGCTGTCTGTCGCTCCGCCGCGGAGCGGTGATCCAGCATGCCCGGAAGGGGAACCCGACGACGGGTTCCCGCTATCCATCCGACTGACACTGACATCACCCAGGGGAAAACACATGATTATCTCCTCCACTTCACCTGCGCTGCAGGACAGGGAATCTCTGCGTCCCGACTGCAGGAACTGCTTCGCGCTCTGCTGCACCGCCTTCGGGTTTTCCCGATCGGCGGATTTCGCCGTAGACAAGCCGGCAGGCTCACCCTGCCGGAACCTCGAACCGGATTTCTCCTGCGGAATCCACGGAACGCTGCGCTCGCGGGGGTTCCGCGGCTGTACGGTCTTTGACTGCTTCGGCGCGGGCCAGGCCGTCTCTCAGAGCTTGTTTGGCGGTGTGAGCTGGCGTGAGAACCCGGACTCGAAACCCGGGATGTTCGCAGCGTTCAAGGTCATGAGGCAGCTGCACGAGATGCTCTGGTATCTGGCCGAGGCACAGACGCGCACCTTTGATCCTGACGCCGCACGCGCAGTGAAGGAGCTCGGCGGCACCGTCGGACGCTTCACGGCCGGCAGCGCGGCGGACCTGATTGATCTGGACCTGGAGGCCATCCGGAGCGAGGTTCGGCGGGTGCTTATGGACATCAGCGAGGAAGCGCGGGCCTCCTACTTTGCCGCAGGCGATGATCACCTGGACCCGGAGCTGCACCCCGGGGCAGACCTGATGGGAAAGAATCTGAGCCGGCGCCGACTCTGCGGCGCGGATCTGCGGGGCGCTTACCTGATCGCGGCAGACCTGCGGGGAAGCGACCTGTGCGGTGTCGACCTGCTCGGGGCCGACCTGCGGGATGCCCGGCTGGAGGGTGCGGACCTGTCGGGGGCCCTGTACGTGACCCAGCCTCAGCTCAATGCTGCGCGGGGGAACCATGAAACGCGGCTGCCCCGGGGTTTGGCGGCTCCCCCGTATTGGTCCGGGGCTTAACCGGGAAGCGCGTCTGAACCGGCGACAGCTGGACGCGTAGCTGTAGGAGTTGGACTCTTAAAGTCCTCGACCGGTCGGCCGGTCAGCCCAGTGGGAGGGACAAATGACAATAGCGGCGAAGGAACCGGATCCCGGCCATGTTGTCCTGCTGGGTGACTCCATTTTCGACAACAAGGCCTATGTCCCGGGCTGCCCGGATGTCGTGGTGCAGCTCAGGGAGGAGCTCCCAACGGGCTGGACTGCCAGTCTGCTGGCGGTGGACGGGGACGTAACATCCGGCGTCGTCCGCCAGCTTCGTTTTCTGCCGGCGGACGCAACGCACCTTGTGGTCAGTGCCGGCGGAAACGACGCCTTGGGGTTCGCTTACCTGCTCGACGAACGGGCCGGGACCGTCGCCGAGGCCCTCAGCCTCCTTGCCGGCGCCCAGAAGCAGTTTGCCGCCAGTTATGCCACGATGCTCGATGCGGTGTGCGCGGCAGGTCTGCCGACAGCTGTCTGCACCATCTACGACACGCCTCCGTCTGCGCCCAACCAGCGGATCATCAAGACGGCGGTTGCTGTCTTCAACGACTGCATCACCAGGGCCGCCATCGTCCGCAGCGTCTCTGTGATCGACCTTCGGCTGATCTGCAGCGAGGACGGGGACTACGCGAACCCGATCGAACCTTCCGCCCAGGGCGGCAGGAAAATAGCGCAGGCCATCGCCGCGTTGCTGGTTGACCGCGATGCACCTCGTTCCACCGTTATCGGCGCCCCAGTTGGTCCGGGGAAACGGGTGTAACTGAAAAGCCGTACGACGGCGGCACCCGGGTGAGTACCGCGGCCGAGCGTATTCTTGGACGCATCGCTCGGCGCCTTCCTGGCCCTGCTGGCTCTTGGGCTGGCGGTCCGCCGCCAGTATTCCGCCACCCGGTGGTCGCCGGTGTCGTTGATGCCAGGGCTGGCGCCGGTGCCTGCGGCAAGCCAGCGGATGGGGCGGTGGCGGTTGGCCCGCTGCCTAGGACCCGAAGTCGGTTTCCTTGTAGGGGGCGCCGTGCTTGTCATAAGTGGTCCATAGGCCCACCTGCGTGCCGCGGTCGAAGGTTCCAGAACGCATCATGGTGCCGTCGACCCGGAACCACTCCCAGTAGCCGTGGAAATGGCCGTCGAGCATGGATCCGCGGGCCCAGAGGCTGCCGTCCTTGTGGCGCTTTTCGTACGGTTCCCCCGTGCCGCCGTCGTTGTTGTCCATGACCGCATTCTGCCAGCCCGCGCCGACATCGGTGGCAATCTGCCACGGCAACCGCCCGCCCGGTGCACCACGGGGGGCGCCCGCCAGCGGCCGTCACCTATAGCGGTGGGTCACTTGGTCGAGTCGGGATCTTCGTCGCCGATGTGGCCGGGCGCCGAAGCCAGCACGCGCTGGACGAAGGCGTGGTATTCCTCCATGTAATGGCGCAGGAATCCGGCCGTGCTCTCATCCTTGACCTCGCCGTCGTCGCCGAAGACCTCGGGCTTGAAGGAGATGTAAGCCTCCGGGGCGTTGAGCTGCGGGGCGTCGAGGAAGCTCAGGACACTGCGCATTGAGGACTGCATGACGGCCGTGCCGATGCCGCCGGGGGAGGCGCCGATGATGCCGGTAGGCTTGCGGGCGAAGGAGTTGGACCCCCAGGGCCGGGAGCCCCAGTCGATCGCGTTCTTCAGGGCGCCGGGGATGGACCGGTTGTACTCCGGGGAAACAAACAGGATGCCGTCCGAGCCCTCGATGGCCTGCTTCAGGTTCCGTGCCTCGGACGGGAAGTCGGCGTCGTAGTCCCAGCTGTACAGTGGGAGGTCTTTGATGGGGATCTCGGTGAATTCGAGCTCCGAGGGCGCGAGCTTGATCAGCGCTTTGGAGAGAGTCCGGTTGATGGAGCCGGTGGCCAGGCTCCCGATGAAGTAACCGATCTTGTAAGCCATTGCAGTGTTCCTTCCCTCAGCCGGCCGGAGCCGGCTCGTCAACTCAGTGTTGCTGGATCAGACATGCACAAGACGTCTCCCGGTCTAGCACAACTCCCTGTGAGTGGCCAGTGCCGCGGGCGGCGCAACGGTTAAGCAGGGTAGGACGGCATCCTGATGACGAGCTTGCCGTGCGCCCGGCCGGCCCGGAGATCACGAATGGCTTCGCCGGCATCGCTGAGCGGATAAACCTTGCCGATTACCGGCGTGACGTGGCCGGCCTCGATCAGGTCCCGCAGTTCCCGAAGGTCTTCGGGGCGTTCGGCGGACATGATGGCGCGCAGCTTCTGGCCGATGAAGGGAGACAGCAGCAGCGCCCGCAGTTGGCGGTCCACGCCCCCAAAGATGCGCCCGCCGCCTTCGCCGCCGGCGATGGCCAGGGTGCCGCGGGGTGTCAGGACGCGGCGGAGGCGGGACAGCGGGTGGTTGCCGGCGATGTCGAGAATGAAGTTGTAGCGGCGCCCGCCGTCGGCAAAGTCCTCGCGAGTGTAGTCAAAGACGTGGTCCGCGCCGATGGACCGCACGAGGTCCACCTTGGCGGTACTGCACACTCCGGTGACGTTCGCGCCGAAGGCCTTGGCGAGCTGGACCGCGAACGTGCCGACCCCGCCGCCCGCGCCGATGATGAGGACGTGCTGCCCTGGGCGCGGCTGGCCTGCATCCCGGAGGCCGTGGAGGGCGGCACAGGCCGAAACGGGTACGGCGGCCGCCTGTTCGAACGTAAGATTGGCGGGCTTTGGCTCGAGCCGGTCCGCACGGACACGGGTGTACTCGGCATACGTGCCGCTGAGGGACGTGCCGAACACCTCGTCGCCCGGCTGGAACCGGGTGACGTTCGGGCCAACCGCTGCGACGCGGCCCGCCACGTCCCGTCCGCGAACGTGCATTTTTGGCCTGCGCAGTCCGGCGAACAGGCGCAGCAGGTAAGGCTGGCCGGCCATGAGATGCCAGACGCCGGCGTCGACGCCCGCCGCATGCACCTGCACCAGTACCTCGTCGTCCCCGACGTCCGGCTTGGCGATGTCGTCGAGGCGCAGGACGTCGGGCGGTCCGTAGGTGTGCTGCACGATGGCTTTCATGGCGTTTCTCCTTCTTCGGCCGGGTACTGGAACACTTCGTCCAGCGGCACCCCGAACACGTGGGCGATTTGGAAGGCCATTTCCAGCGAGGGCGAGTAGCGGCCCTGCTCGATGGCGATGATGGTCTGGCGGGTCACGCCGGTGCGGTCTGCCAGCTCGGCCTGGGTCATTTCCCCGTGCGCAAACCGCAGCCGCCTGATGTCGTTCGTGATCCTGGTGGGCTTCACCATGCCGGGAGGCCCCGGCGGTAGGCGATGACCTTGGCTACGGAACCGAGGACCGCCGACAGGACGAAGGCGAGGTAGACCGCGTTGGCGATCCAAAAGTACGGCAATTCCACCATCGCCATCACAAGCGCGCAGACGCCTCCAATGACGAGGAAGGACTGGCCGGCGTACTCCCCGAACCGGGAGATCTCCCGGTCCCGCTGATCCTTCTTCCCCGCGCCTTCAGGCATGGCGACGGCAAACAGGATGTTCAGCAGGATCGACGCGGCGATGGCCCCGCCGATCGTCCAGAGCATCGTCGGGACGTAGGGTACCTCAGGCAGCGGAACGGTGCCCGCCCGCCCGAGGATGACGGCAAGATAGACCGCGTAGGCGGCGACCGCCGTCACCAGCATGATCCAGGCGTTTCTTTCCTCAGAACCCACCTCTGCTCCCCCCATAGGTCGAGTGTTCATGTAAAGAATCTCATACATGGTGTGTCAAGAAACAATGACTTTTCTGGATGGGTTCTGCGGGAGTTACCTCGCCATGGCCCTCGCTCCGGTCCCTGCCGCCAGCTTGTCCGGGTTGCGGACCAGGTAGACGCCGGTGACCTGGTCGCCGCGCACCTCCACCGTGGCGGCGAGTTCTACGCGGTCCCCGCTGAACACCAGCAGGCCGGGCATGCCGTTGAGGGTGGAGAGTTCCACGCGCATGTCCGGCACTGGATTCGACGAGATGCCGACCAGGAAGCGGGCGACCCGCTCGGCGCCAAGCACCGGCTTGCGTGCCGCGGTGACCTTGCCGCCGCCGTCGGACAGCAGGACGGCCCCCGGGGCGAGTGCGTCCATGAGGGCCTGCAGGTCACCTCCAAGCGTGGCGGCCATGAACCGCTCCGCCACTTCCCGCTGCTGCCCGTCGCCGGCCTCGAAGCGCGGCCGCCGGGCCCTGACGTGCTCCCTGGCGCGGTGGGCGAGCTGGCGGACAGCCGGGAGGGATTTGCCGGTGGCGTCCGCGACGTCGGCATAAGGGAAATCGAACACCTCGCGGAGCACAAACACCGCCCGTTCCTCGGGCGACAGCGACTCCAGCACCACCAGCATGGCAATGGACAGTGACTCACTTAGCACCGCATCCTCAGCCACATCGGCGCCGGTCACGAGCGGCTCGGGCAGCCACGGACCCACGTACTCCTCGCGCCGGCGCTGGGCCGAACGGAGCGAATTCAGCGCGGTGCGGGTGGCGATCCTGGCCAGGTAGGCGCGGGGATTGACGACGGCGGCATCCTCCACCGTTGTCCACTTCAGATAGCTGTCCTGGACCACGTCCTCGGCGTCGGTAACGGTTCCAGTGACCTCGTAGGCGATGGTGAACAGCAGGGAGCGGTGCTCCTCGAAAACCTCCGCTGCGCCCATGCCTTACCGCGCCTCCGCTGGCCGCGGGCCGCGGGGCCAGGTGTACGAGCCGCTGCGGCGCGCTTCGCCGCGGATCCATGCGAGAGTCATCCGGCAGATCTGTTCCTTTCCGAATCCGGCCAACCGTCCGCGGACCGCCAACCGGCGCGGCCGGTCGTCCGCATGCACCGATTGGAGGAGGCCGGAGGCGCGTCCCAGGCTGATACACCTCACCATAAACCCGGCGGAGAACTTCTTCGGCACACGCTGCTGAAGCCGGGCAATGATGGCATCCGCGGCGTGCGCGCCCATGGGCATGGCCGCGGCGCAGCTCATGCGCAGGTGGCCGGCCACTGCGGCGGGTGGGCGGACGGCGTCGCCGGCGTCGAAGATCTCCGGATGCTCCGGGCAGGCGAGCGAGTCGTCCACCAGCAGCCTGCCGGCGGCGTCGGTGGGCAGGCCGCTGCCGCGCGCCAGGGCGGGAGCGGTGAATCCGGCAGTCCAGACGGTGCAGTCCGAGGGCAGCCAAGTGCTGGCCGACGTCGTCAATTGCCCGCCGCCGGACGGTACCGCTTCGGTGTCCTCCATGAGGTCGACGCCCAGGCTGCGGAGCCGCCTCAACAGTTCGCGGCGGCCGGCGGCGGAGAGATCTTCTCCAATCCCACCGCGGGAGACGAGCCGGACGCGCAGCCGCGGGTGCTGCTCGGCGATTTCCGCGGCAGCCTCGATCCCGGTCAGGCCGCCACCGATAACACTCACCGCTGCGCCCGCTGCCAGCTGCTCCAGCCGCGACCGCAGACGGCCGGCGCCCTGCGCATCGTGCAGGTCGAAGCCGTCCGGGTCCGCTGCCGCACTGGAGCTGCCCACCGCGTACAGCAGCGAGTCGTACTCCAGCGGTTCGCGGCCGTCCGTGAAGTGCACAGTGCGGGCCGCCGGATCGATCCCTGCGGCGGTGCCAACAACGACGGCGGCACGCGGGTGCAGCAGCGAACGCAGCGGCACCGAGGCTGATTCCCGGCTTCCGGCCGCGACCTCGTGCAGCCGGATCCGTTCCATGAAATCCCCGGACGGATTGATGACTGTCACGCTGGCCGCGCCGGCGATCTTCCTGCTACCGGCCAGCCGGTTGGCCGCCATGACCCCCGCGTAGCCGGCCCCGATGATGATGATCCGATGCGCAGACACCGTGACTCCTTTACTTGAAGCGATAGACACACATAGGACACCGGCGGGGGGCGGATTTGTGACAAGCACGTCCGCGGGCGGCTGTTCCGGGCAATCAGGGTTCAGACAGGGTCCGGATCAGGGGAACCCCCGATCCGGAGAATCCGCCCGCAGGTCCGGTGGACGGAAGCGCGACGGCGGCGGGCTGCCGTCAGCGCGTCGGTCGGCTATTCGCTGGTGCTCGCCGTGAGCATTTTCCAGGCCTATACCGGCCAGGCCCCGCTGGTCCTCGGCATCTCCGCGCTGCTCGCAGCCCTGGCCGGAGCCGTCCTCATCGCCGTGCCCTACGCCCAGGTTGGCTGGCAAATCCTCCGCCGAAGCCCGGGCGCGCTTCCCGTCCAGTAAGTCCCGGCATCTTGAACTACTACGCCGGCTCCACCTGGGCCATAAGGTGCTTCAGTGCCCTGACAAGTTCCGGCCGCCGGTCTCCGAGGCCCGCGAGGAGACCGGCTTCAAAGGCATAGTGTTCGGGCAGGTAGCTATCCAGCCGCTTCAGCCCTTCCGGGCTCAACTGCACCCGGACGGACCGCCGGTCGGCAGTTGAGGGGACGCGCTGAATCCATCCGGCGGACTCCAGCCGCTTTAGCCGTCCCGAGATGCCTGCGGAGGAGACCAGCATGTCCCGCTCCAGCTGGCGGGGCGTTCGGGCATAGGGTTCCCCGGCCCGCCGGAGGGTGCGCAGCAGCTCGAAGTCACCCAGGTTGTCGATCGGCCAGCCGGGGATCCGGCGGAGCTGGCGCGCCTGTGCTTCGTCGAGCAGGCGGCCCAGCCGGTGGATCCGCGCCAGGACCTCCGCGGGGCTGACATCCAGCTCCGGCCAGGCGTGCGCCCATTCTGCAGCGGCGCGGTCCACGGCATCGTTCTCGGGGCCGCCGGTCTCATCATTTGGCATGCCTAGTATTATGCCTCGCTTTGATAGATAGCTCGCGAGCGAGATAAAGTGAGGAAGGGCCGAGGATCCGCTGAGCAGGAGGAGACGGGTATGAGCACGACAGCCGAATACACAGACAGCCGGGCCGCGGCGGCGCGGGGGAGGCCGGCGGTCCCCAAGTCGAAGGGGAGGATTGTGGTCAACTGGATCACCTCCACCGACCACAAGACCATCGGGTACATGTACCTGATCTCGTCCTTCGTCTTTTTCTGCATCGGCGGCATCATGGCGCTGGCTGTGAGGGCGGAACTGTTCGAGCCCGGCATGCAGATCCTGCAGACCAAGGAACAGTACAACCAGCTGTTCACGATGCACGGCACCGTGATGCTGTTCATGTTCGCCACACCGCTGTTCACCGGATTCGCCAACGTGATGGTGCCGCTGCAGATCGGAGCTCCGGATGTTGCCTTCCCGCGCCTGAACGCGCTGGCCTTCTGGTTCTTCCTCTTCGGCAGCCTGATCGCGCTTTCCGGCTTCATCACCCCGCAGGGCGCCGCCTCCTTCGGCTGGTTCGCCTATGCGCCGCTGTCGAATACTACGTTCTCGCCCGGCGCCGGCGGGGATCTGTGGGTCTTCGGGCTGCTGCTTCAGGGTTTCGGCACCATCCTTGGTGCGGTCAACTTCATCACCACGATCATCTGCATGCGTGCCCCGGGCATGACCATGTGGCGGATGCCGATCTTCACCTGGAACGCCCTGATTACGTCCATGCTGGTCCTGATGGCGTTCCCGCCGCTGGCCTCCGCCCTGGCCGCACTGGGCATGGACCGGCGCCTGGGATCCCATATCTTTAATCCGGAGAACGGCGGGGCCATCCTGTGGCAGCACCTGTTCTGGTTCTTCGGCCACCCGGAGGTCTACATTCTGACGCTGCCGTTCTTCGGCATCGTCTCGGAGATCTTCCCGGTCTTCAGCCGCAAGCCGATCTTCGGCTACAAGGGCCTGGTCTACGCCACCATCGCCATCG
>NZ_JBNHIC010000037.1:0-39651 GCF_059092905.1 Arthrobacter sp. B0427-1-12
AGGGCTACGGTCTGGGCACGCACTTCGAGGGCCGCAACGCCACCCACCAGATGAAGAAGCTCACGCTCGAGGACCTGAAGAAGTTCCGCGACCACCTCCGGATTCCGATCAGCGACGAGCAGCTGGAAGCGGATCCGTACCGCCCGCCGTACTACCGCCCGGGAGCGGATGCGCCGGAGATCCAGTACCTGCTGGAGCGCCGGCGGGAACTCGGGGGCTTCGTGCCGGAACGGCGGGACCGGCATACCGCCGTCGAACTCCCCGGCGACAAGGCCTACGAGATTGCCAAGCGGGGTTCGGGCAAGCAGCAGGCAGCCACCACCATGGCCTTCGTCCGGCTGCTCAAGGACCTGATGCGGGACAAGGAGTTCGGCAAGCGCGTCGTGCCCATCATCCCGGATGAAGCGCGGACCTTCGGCATGGACTCCTTCTTCCCCACGGCCAAGATCTACAACCCGAAGGGACAGAACTACCTGTCCGTGGACCGCGACCTGGTCCTGGCCTACAAGGAATCGCCGCTGGGCCAGATTGTGCATCCAGGTATCAATGAGGCCGGTTCGGTGGCCGCGTTCACCGCCACGGGCACGTCCTACGCCACCCACGGCGAACCGCTGATCCCGATCTACATCTTCTACTCGATGTTCGGCTTCCAGCGCACCGCGGATTCCTTCTGGGCTGCGGCGGACCAGATGACGCGCGGTTTCATCATTGGCGCGACGGCGGGACGCACCACGCTCACCGGCGAGGGCCTGCAGCACGCCGACGGGCATTCGCCGATCCTGGCCTCCACCAACCCGGCCGTGGTCACCTACGACCCGGCGTACGGCTACGAAATCGGGCACATCGTCCGCGACGGACTGAACCGGATGTACGGTCCCGGCTCGCCGGACAACGACGCCGACCGGAACCTGATGTACTACCTCACCGTCTACAACGAGCCGATGGTGCAGCCGGCCGAGCCGGAGAACCTGGACGTCGAAGGCCTGCTGAAGGGCATCTATCTGCTGTCCCCGGCCACCGCGGAAGGCCCGCGCACGCAGCTGCTGGCCTCCGGCGTCGCGGTTCCCTGGGCGCTGGAAGCCCAGCAGATCCTGGCCGAGGAATGGGGCGTCTCCGCCGATGTCTGGTCCGTGACCTCCTGGAACGAACTGCGCCGCGACGCGCTGGCCGCCGAAGCAGACGCTTTCCTCAAGCCGGGTGAGAAAGCCCGCGTGCCGTTCGTGACGCAGCAGCTGGCGGGAGCAGCAGGACCGATCGTCGCGGTCAGCGACTACATGAAGGCCGTGCCGGACCAGATCCGCCAGTTCCTGCCCAACGAGTTCGCCACCCTGGGCGCGGACGGCTTCGGCTTCGCGGACACCCGCGCCGCGGCCCGCCGCTACTTCCAGATCGATTCCCATTCGATCGTGGTCAAGGCGCTGCAGCTGCTGGCGGCCAGGGGAGGGGTCGACGGCGGCGCGGTCGCCTACGCGATCGACCGCTACAAGCTGCATGATGTCAATGCCGGCACCACCGGAAGCGCCGGCGGCGACAGCTAGCGCCGAGGGGCCCCGGCCGAGCTTGCGAGGCCGGGGAAGGCGCGACGCGCCAGCGCCGCGCGGAAACTACGGGCACAGCGAAGGTGGTGCGGCCGCAGGATGGCCGGGTTGTCATTGTTGCCATAGGCGAACGCCCCGCCCAGCGCAAGTGCGGCGGACAGTGCAAAGGCCGCTGCCGCCGTCGTAATCCGGAGAGCCTGCGACATCCGCCCATCCCTTCCGGGGAGCCGGTCCCTGTGTGCCAGCATCCCGGTGCGCTGTTGGGAATTCTTTGGGTGCCGCGGCGCCTGGCAGCCGGGCCGGGATGTTCCGAAAAGAAGTTGCCCCCAGAAGCTTGACAGGGGTGGTGTGACCGCGATTACACTCATTGTGAAAACAAAATTCCACATCCCAAAAATGACCGGATCAGCCGGCATGACATCGAGTCGAACTCGGAATCTTCCGAGGGTAAGGGTGTTCAGCGCGGGGATGATGTAAGGAAAGCTGACGCCGATGGATATTACCCTTTTCAATTCGCTGAGCACCGAAAAAGCCGTTGAAATTCTCCGCCCGTGTGCAGACATCGTCCGCTGGGCCGAGGAGGTCGCCGTCGGCCGGCCCTATGCCTCCAAAGTGGACCTGGTGTCCTTCGCCCAGCATGCCGCCACCCCCTGGACGGAAGCTGAGATCGACGGCGCCCTGGCCCAGCACCCGCGCATCGGCGAGCAGGCCCAAGGGCCCAGCACGGAAGCCTCCATGTCCCGCAAGGAACAGTCCGGCGTCGAAACCTCTCCCGAAGTGCAGGCGAAACTGCTGGAAGGCAACCGCGCCTACGAGCACAAATTCGGCCGTGTCTTCCTGATCCGCGCCGCCGGCCGCAGCGCGCCGGAGATCCTCGAGTCGCTGGAGAAGCGCCTGCGGAACTCCGCGGAAGAGGAACTGCCCGTCGTGGCGCACGAGCTTCGTGAAATTGCCATCCTTCGACTCAAAGGACTCTTTGAATCATGAGCGTCAGCCATGTAACCACCCACATACTCGACACCGGGACCGGGAGGCCTGCCTCCGGTGTCAAGGCCACTCTGGAAGCCGAATCCGCTTCCGGCTGGCAGGAAATCGGCTCGGGTACCACGGACGGCGATGGCCGGATCAAGAACCTGGGACCAGAGCAGATTGAAGCAGGGACCTACCGCATCACGTTCGATACGGGTTCCTACTTCGGGAAGCAGGGAACGGAAACCTTCTTCCCGGCCGTGACGCTGATCTTCGCGTTGAAGGACGCAGGCCAGCACTACCACGTGCCGCTTCTTATCAGCCCGTTTGCATATTCCACTTACCGAGGGAGCTAGCAATGACTGCTATCGCAGAAAACCGGACCACCGCAGCAAACACCGCAGAGCCGCGGATCGTGCTGGGCAGGAACCAGTACGGCAAGGCAGAGGTCCGGGTCGTCAAGATCACCCGCGACACTGACCGCCACCAGATCGAGGACCTGAACGTCACCTCGCAGCTGCACGGCGATTTCGAGACCGCCCACACCGAGGGCGACAACAGCCACGTCGTTGCTACCGACACCCAGAAGAACACGGTCTACGCCTTCGCCCGCGACGGTGTCGGATCGCCGGAGGCCTTCCTGCTCCGGCTGGCTAGGCACTTCACCGAAAGCTTCGAGTGGGTGACCGGCGGACGCTGGGCCGCTGAACAGTACAGCTGGACCCGGATCGACAACCACGACCACGCGTTCTCCAAGGACAAGAGCGAAACCCGCACCGCTGTGCTGGTCGCCGACGGCGAGCAGCGCCACCTGGTTGCCGGGATCCAGGACCTCACCGTCCTGAAGTCCACGGGCTCGGAGTTCCACGGCTTCCCGCGGGACCGCTACACGACGCTCGTCGAGACCACGGACCGTATCCTCGCCACCGACGTCACTGCCCGCTGGCGCTATAACACCACCGACATCGACTTCAACGCGACCTACGCCAGTGTCCGGGTCCTGCTGCTCGACGCCTTCGCCAACACCCACTCGCTGGCTCTGCAGCAGACCATGTTCGAGATGGGCAAGAAGGTCCTCGAGGCCCACCCGGAGATCGGCGAAGTCAAGATGTCCCTGCCGAACAAGCACCACTTTCTGGTGGACCTGCAGCCCTTCGGCCTGGACAACCCCAACGAGGTATTCTACGCCGCGGACCGGCCCTACGGTCTGATCGAGGCCACGATCGTCCGCGAGGGCATCACTGAACCCGCCGGCGTGTGGGAGAACATCCCCGGCTTCTGCTAGGGACATCGTCCCGCATGCCGGGACATAAAAGGGGCCGGGATGCCTGCACGCATCCCGGCCCTTAAAGCCGACAAGGAGGTCAGCTATGAGCGCTCGGCGCCCCACGAAAGACAATACTATGACGACGCAACGCCCCGAAGATGAACGGCTGCCGCTGGGACGCAGTTTCGCCTACGGCCTGCAGCACGTCCTCACCATGTACGGCGGGATTATTGCTCCGCCCCTGATCATTGGCACCGCCGCCGGCCTGGAATCGGCCGAGATCGGCCTGCTTATCGCCTGCTGCCTCTTCATCGGCGGCGCGGCAACCATTCTCCAGACCGTGGGCATCCCATTCTTCGGCGCCCAGCTGCCGCTGGTGCAGGGCACATCTTTCGCCTCGGTGGCCACCCTCATCGCCATCGTCAACGGGGGCGGAGGCCTTCCGGCCGTCTTCGGGTCCGTCCTGGCCGCATCGATTATCGGCCTGGCCATCGCACCGTTCTTCGCGCGGATCATCAAGTTCTTCCCGCCGGTGGTCACCGGCGTCGTCATTACCACCATCGGCCTGACACTCATGCCGGTCGCGGCCAACTGGGCCATGGGCGGCAATCGCGAGGCCCAGGACTACGGCAGCCTGCAGAACATCGGGCTGGCCGCCCTGACCCTGGTGGTCGTGCTCCTGCTCAGCAAGGTTGGCAACGCGGCGATCTCCCGCCTGTCCATCCTGCTGGCCATGGTCATCGGCACCCTTGCGGCCGTTCTGTTCGGCATGGCAGACTTCTCCAACGTCGGCAACGGCCCCATCTTCGCCGTCCCGCAGCCGCTGGCCTTCGGTCTGCCGGTCTTCGACATCGCCGGCATCATTTCGATGACCATCGTCGTGCTGGTGATCCTGACCGAAACCACCGCGGACATCCTGGCCGTCGGCGAGATCGCCGGCAGCAAGGTGGACTCCAAGCGCATTGCCAACGGTCTGCGCGCGGACATGCTCTCCAGCGCCGTGGCGCCGATGTTCAATACCTTCACCCAGAGCGCCTTCGCCCAGAACGTCGGCCTGGTGGCGATCACCGGCATCAAGAGCCGCTTCGTGGTGACCGCCGGCGGCGCGATCCTGGTCATCCTGGGCCTGCTGCCGATCCTCGGCCGGGTAGTCGCAGCGGTGCCGACGCCCGTCCTGGGCGGTGCCGGCGTCGTCCTTTTCGGCACGGTGGCCGCCAGCGGTATCCGCACCCTGGCTAAGGTGGACTACAAGGACAACATGAACCTGATCGTCGTCGCGGCGTCCTTGGCGTTCGGCATGATCCCGATCGTCGCCCCGACGTTCTACGACAACTTCCCGACCTGGTTCGAGACCATCTTCCACTCCGGCATCAGCTCCGCCGCCGTGATGGCAGTGCTGCTGAACCTGCTGTTCAACCACCTCAAGCGCGGCAACAGCGCAGGCCAGTCCGTGTTCGTGGCCAGCGGCGATCGCTTCATCTGCGAGGACGAACTGGAAGCGCTCCGCGAGGGCGACTACCTCCAGGACGGCAGGCTGTATGACGCGGACGGCAACGAGGTCCCGGTGGCTCCGCCGGGCAGCCGCAGCGCACACTGATTCCACCTTCGGCGGGAGGCCGGCGTCGGCAACGGCGCCGGCCTGCTGCCCGTCCCGGGCAAGCCCGGTTTGCTCAGGTTCTTCCGCCCGTGGCGCGGTTTTTGCGGCGTGTCACTCGGACACGCCGCAAGGGCCTGACAGTACCTGAGCAGATTGAGCACGGGCCGGTCAGGCGCCTTGGTTCAGCTCGTCAGAGATCTGCTGTGCGGCCTTCCGCAGCAGCGGGACGGCCCGCTCGGCAAAGCTGTCGTCCACGCGGGAGACGGGGCCGGAGACGGAAATGGCCGTCGGGGTCGGGGCATCCGGCACAGCCATGGCGAAGCAGCGGACGCCGAGTTCCTGTTCGCCCTCGTCGATCGAGTAGCCGCGTTCGCGGATGGCGTCCAGTTCCTTGAGCAGGTCCGGCAGGTTGCCGATGCTGTGCTCGGTGGGGGTCGGCATACCCGCACGCTTGACGATGCCGGTGACGACGTCGTCGCTCAGCTGGGCCAGGATGGCCTTGCCGACGCCGGTGTCATGCATGTGCGCACGGCGCCCGACTTCGGTGAACATCCGCATGGCATGCGGCGACGGAACCTGGGCGATGTAGACCACCATGTCCGAATCCAGGATGGCCATATTGGAGGTCTCGCCGAGCTCGGTCACCAGGTGCCGCAGGTGCGGCATGGCCATGGACCCCAGCTGGCGGTTGGCGCCTTCGCCGAGGCGGATCAGCCGCGGGCCCAGGGCGTAACGGCGGTTCGGCAGCTGGCGGGCATAGCCCAGGGACACCAGGGTCCGCAGCAGCCGGTGGATCGTGGGCAGCGGGAGGTCAGTGGAGGAGGACAGCTCGCTCAGGGTGACCTCGCCGCCCGCCTCCGTAATGAGCTCCAGCAGTTCGAAGACGCGCTCGACGGACTGGACACCACCGGACGCAGTTTTGACCGGCGCCTTCGCCGGAGCATTTGCAGTCATTGTGGACTCCCGTTCATGAGGGCCGGCACCCGCGTCGGCCGAGGCGGCGCAGAAGCCGGTAGTAGCAATAATTTTTCCGCCTTGTGGAAAAGGAACACTTCGAGCGTACCGCATATTCCCCTCGCACTCCATGGGGTAGCGGCCCTTGTATTTCCAAAATGCAAAAGTTATTATCCATAATGCGAAAACTTTTCAGAGCCTTAGGAAGAGTCCTAGAGCGTATCCCCAGGAGGATCAATGGCGAGTCCCAGTCCCGGATATTCGATTACCCTGCGCGTGGAGGCCCCCACGAGTTTCAGCGCCACCAGCGAACTGGCTGCCGCCGTCGGAGCCGCCGGCGCGCAGATCACCGCACTCGATGTGACCGAGTCCCACCACGAGTCAATGGTCGTTGACGTCAGCTGCAACACCACCGATGCCGCCCACGGCGAGCGGGTCCGCGATGCGCTGAACGCCCTGGCAGGGGTCACAGTCCGCAAGCTCAGCGACCGCACCTTCCTGATGCACCTCGGCGGCAAGCTGTCGGTCAACCCGAAGGTCCCACTGCGCAACCGTGATGACCTCTCCCGTGCCTACACGCCCGGCGTCGCCCGTGTCTGCCTGGCCATTGCGGAGAACCCGGAGGACGCCCGCCGGCTCACCGTCAAGCGCAACACCATCGCCGTGGTCACCGACGGTTCCGCCGTGCTGGGCCTGGGCAACATCGGCCCGGCCGCCGCCCTGCCCGTGATGGAAGGCAAGGCCGCGCTGTTCAAGCAGTTCGCCGACGTCGATGCCTGGCCGGTCTGCCTGGACACCCAGGACACCGAGGAGATCATCCGCATCGTCAAGGCCCTAGCCCCGGTCTACGGCGGCGTGAACCTGGAGGACATTGCGGCCCCGCGCTGCTTCGAGATCGAGAACCGGCTGCGCGAGGAACTGGACATCCCGGTGTTCCACGACGACCAGCACGGTACCGCGATCGTGACCCTGGCGGCCCTGCACAACGCGCTGCGCGTGGTGGACAAGAAGATCGAAGCAATCCGGATCGTGGTCTCCGGCGTCGGCGCCGCCGGCTCCGCCATCGTCCAGCTGCTCCAGAGCCGCGGTGCGGCGAACATCGTCGCCTGCGACCGCCAGGGGGCCATCCACGCCGGCGGCGAGTACACCGATCCGCACCGCAAATGGATCGCGGACAACACCAACCCGGACGGCTTCAGCGGCACCCTGCACGAAGCGCTGGTGGATGCCGACGTCTTCATCGGCGTCAGCGGTCCGAACATTATGGATGACACGCACGTGGCCACCATGGCCAAGGACGCCATCGTCTTCGCCATGGCCAACCCGGACCCCGAAATCGCCCCGGTGCTCGCGGCCAAGCATGCCGCGGTCGTCGCCACCGGACGCAGCGACTTCCCCAACCAGATCAACAACGTCCTGGCCTTCCCCGGATTCTTCCGCGGCCTGCTGGATGCTGGCGTCGCGGACATCTCCCCTGAGATGCTGGGAACGGCGGCGGACGCCATCGCAGCCTGCGTTTCCGACGAGGAGCTGAACGCCAGCTTCATCATCCCCAGCGTGTTCGATCCGCAGGTAGCCCCGGCCGTGGCCGCCGCCGTTGCCGCGGCCGCGAGCGCCTGAACCCCCGGAACTTCACGACTTCAGAAAGGACAATGCCATGACCTTGGACATCACCGCTCCGCTGCCCTTCGACCGGGCCGCCGAGATCCTCACTCCGGAGGCGCTCGCCTTCGTCGAAAAGCTGCACGACCGTTTCGCCGCCGAGCGCGGCGCCCGCCTGGAGGCCCGCGCGGCCAAGCGCACCGAGGTGGCCCGGACTGGCAAGCTGGACTTCCTGCCGGAAACCGCCGATGTGCGTGCCGGTGACTGGACCGTCGCCCCGGCGCCGGCCGCGCTGCAGGACCGCCGCGTCGAAATTACCGGTCCGGCCACCCCGGCCAAGATGGCCATCAACGCCCTCAACTCCGGCGCCAAGGTGTGGCTTGCCGACCTCGAGGACGCCAGCAGCCCGTCCTGGCACAACGTGATCGACGGCCAGCTGTCCCTGTTCGACGCCGCCCGCGGCCGGCTGCGCTACACCTCCCCGGAGGGCAAGGTCTACGCACTGCGCACGGACGCCCCGCTCGCCGTCGTCGTCACCCGCCCGCGCGGCTGGCACATGGATGAGAACCACATCCACTACAACGGCAAGCCTGCCATCGGCGCCCTGGTGGACTTCGGCCTGCACTTCTTCCACAACGCCAAGCAGCTGTTGGAGAACGGCCACGGCCCGTACTACTACCTGCCGAAGATGGAGAGCCACCTGGAGGCGCGCCTCTGGAACGATATCTTCGTTTTCGCCCAGGACGAGCTCGGCGTCCCGCAGGGGTCCATCCGCGCCACGATGCTGATCGAAACTATCCCGGCCGCGTTTGAGATGGATGAGATCCTCTACGAACTGCGCGACCACGCCTCCGGCCTCAACGCCGGCCGATGGGACTACCTGTTCAGCATCATCAAGTACTTCCGCGACGCCGGCAGCGAATTCATCCTCCCGGACCGGGCCGCCGTGTCCATGACCGCGCCGTTCATGCGGGCCTACACCGAACTGCTGGTCAAGACCTGCCACGCCCGCAACGCCTTCGCCATGGGCGGTATGGCCGCGTTCATTCCGAACCGCCGTGAGCCGCAGATCACCGAGGAGGCATTCGCCAAGGTCCGCGCGGACAAGACCCGCGAGGCGAACGACGGCTTCGACGGCTCCTGGGTAGCGCACCCGGACCTGGTCCCGATCTGCCAGGAAGTGTTCGACGGCGTCCTGGGCCCCAAGCCGAACCAAGTGGACCGCAAGCGCGACGACGTCGAAGTCACCGCGGCCCAGTTGATCGACGTCGCCTCCGCGCCCGGCGAGGTCACCGAGGCGGGCCTGCGCGGCAACCTCTATGTCGCCGTCGCCTACACGGCTGTCTGGCTCTCCGGCAACGGGGCGGTCGCCATCCACAACCTGATGGAGGACGCCGCCACCGCGGAGATCTCCCGCTCGCAGGTCTGGCAGCAGATCCGCAATCAGGTCAAGCTTACGGACACCGGCAACACGGTGACCCGCGACCTGGTGGAACGTCTGCTTAAGGAGGAGACCGAGAAGCTGCGCTCCGAGGTCGGCGAGGAGGACTTCACGAAGTTCTACGAGCCGGCAGCCCGGATCATCGCGGATATTTGCCTCTCCGAGGAGTACACGGACTTCCTCACCACCCCGGCCTACAAGCTGGTGGCCTAGTGAGCCCGGTTAAGGAAGGGAACCCGGTGCAGGAGGAGGTTGCCGGCGGCACCTTCGACCTCGCAGCCTTCGACGCGCAGTTGGCTGACACGGACCGCCTGCTCGCCCGTGCCTACAAGGGCGACGACGGCACCCGCCAGCCGGTGCACACGGTCTATGTGCCGGCGGACCGGTACCGCCCGTCGCTGCCGCTGCACTGGGGGCAGGAGGCGACGGCGGCGGTCACCGAGTACGGCGGTTTCACCAAGCTGAGCCGGCTCCTGGGCCTGAGCGAGGCGCTCGCCGAGCAGGTCGCGCCGAAGGTGGCGGCCAAGCTCGCCTCCGAGCCGATCGAGGACCTGCGGCTGGACTTCGAGGACGGCTACGGCAACCGCCCGGACGAGGAAGAGGACGCCGACGCCGTCCGGGCCGCCGAGCAGGTTGCCGACGCCGTGGCACACGGCATGGCGCCGCCCTTTATCGGCATCCGCTTCAAGTCCTTCGAAGCACCGACCCGCCGCCGGGGCCTGCGGACGCTGGACCTCTTCGTATCCACGCTCGTCCGGCTGGGCCGGGATGCGGACCGGACGGGGGCCGCGGATCCGCTGCCGGCCAGCCTGGTGCTGACGCTGCCGAAGGTCACCACGGTGGCCCAGGTAGAGGCGATGGTTTCCGCCTGCCTCCAGTTGGAGCAGGCCCACGGCCTGCCGGAGCGCCGGCTGCGCTTCGAGGTGCAAATGGAAACCCCGCAGCTGATCCTCGGCGCGGACGGCTCCGTGCCGGCAGCCCAGCTCCCGCACCGGGGCGATGGCCGGATCACCGCGCTGCACTACGGCACCTACGACTACAGCGACTCACTGCAGATCGCCGCGGCCTACCAGTCCATGGAGCACCCCGCGGCGGACTTCGCCAAACAGGTCATGCAAGTCGCCGTGGCGGGTACCGGCATCCGCCTCTCCGACGGCTCCACCAACATCATTCCGGTGGGTACGGCCGAGGAAGTGCTGGCCGCCTGGCAGCTGCACGCCCGGCTGGTGCGGCGCTCGCTGGAGAACGGCTACTACCAGGGCTGGGACCTGCATGCCGCGCAGCTGCCCACGCGCTTCATCGCCACCTACGCGTTCTACCGCGAGGGCCTGCCGGCCGGGGCAGTCCGGCTGCGCAACTACGTGCACCGCAGCGCCAGCGGCATCATGGACGAGCCTGCCACCGCCCGGGCACTGGCCCGCTTCGTCAACCGCGGCGTGCTCTGCGGCGCGGTCAGCGCCGCGGAGGTCCAGGAACAGGCCGGCATCTCCCTGGCTCAGCTGCAGCAGCTGGCGCATCCCAACCTTCACAGCAACCCCAAGGAACAGCAATGAGCTACTTCTCACCCGAAGGCGGCCTGCCGCCGCAGACCAACCTGCTCACCGACCGCGCGGTCGTCAAGCAGGCCTACACCGTCATCCCGAAGGGCGTGCTGCGGGACATCGTCACCAGCAACCTGCCGGGCTGGACGAATACCCGGTCCTGGATCATCGCCCGGCCGATCGCCGGATTTGCGACGACGTTCGCTCAGCTGATCGTGGAGGTGGCCCCCGGCGGGGGAAGCCAGAAGCCGGAGCCGGAGGCCGGCGTCGAAGGCGTCATCTTCCTGACCAAGGGCCAGCTGATGCTGACCCTGGAAGGCGAGCAGCACACGCTGGAAGCGGGCGGGTACGCCTACCTCGCCGCCGGTGCGGACTGGTCGGTCAAGAACGACGGCGGCGAGGCCGCCAGTTTCCACTGGGTCCGCAAGGCCTACGAGCCGCTGGAGGGCTATACGGCCAAGTCCTTCGTCACCAGCGACCAGGACGTGGAGCCGTCCCCGATGCCGGGCACCGACGGCAAGTGGGCCACCACGCGCTTCGTGGACCCCAATGACCTGGCGCACGACATGCATGTGAACATCGTGACGTTCGAACCGGGCGCCTCCATTCCGTTCGCCGAGACGCACGTGATGGAGCACGGCCTCTTTGTCCTGGAGGGCAAAGCCGTCTACCGGCTCAACGACGACTGGGTGGAGGTGGAGGCCGGTGACTTCATGTGGCTGCGCGCCTTCTGCCCGCAGGCCTGCTACGCCGGCGGTCCCGGCAAGTTCCGCTACCTGCTCTACAAAGACGTTAACCGGCAGATCCGGCTGACCTAGTTGCGGCGTTGTTGACACTCCGCCCCCGGCACACGCCGGGGGCGGAGGTGTTTAAGTCCCGACGGTGACGGGGTTGACGTGGCTCACATTCATTCCCTAGACTTTTCATATAGCAAAAGTATTCTTCCACATTATGAAATACACGAAGAGCCAGAACCGAGCAAGGAAGCTGAAGATGACCTACACCGTGAACTGCTCCATCCTGCTGACCGACCTCCCGCTGCTCGAGCGTCCGGCCGCAGCGAAGGCCGCTGGGTTTGACGCCGTCGAGTTCTGGTGGCCGTTCGCCTCCTCCGTCCCTTCCGACGCCGAGGTGGCGGCCTTCGAGCAGGCCATCACCGACGCCGGTGTCCAGCTGACCGGCCTGAACTTCAATGCCGGGGACATGCCGGCCGGCGACCGCGGCCTGGTCTCCTGGAAAGGGCGCTGCTCGGAGTTCAAGGACAACATTGCCGTGGTCGCCGGCATCGGCGAGCGGCTGGGCTGCAAGGCTTTCAACGCGCTCTACGGCAACCGCCAGGCAGAGCACAGCCCCGAAGCGCAGGACGAGCTGGCCGTGAAGAATCTGGTGGCCGCAGCCGAGGGTGTCGCGGCGATCGGCGGCACCGTGCTGCTGGAGCCGGTCTCCGGCGCGGACCGCTACCCGCTCAAGACCGCCGCGGACGCCCTGGCGGTCCTCGCCAAGGTCAATCAGGCCGGCGCGGAGAACATCAAGCTGCTGGCGGACTTCTACCACCTGGCCGTCAACGGCGACGACGTCGAGGCCGTCATCGAGAGCCACGCCAAGGACTTCGGCCACATCCAGATTGCGGACAACCCTGGCCGCGGGGCTCCCGGAACCGGTGAGCTTCCCCTCGGCGAATGGATCGCACGGAGCCGCGACCTCGGCTACGAGGGCTACATCGGCCTCGAATACAAGGCGCCGACCGAGTCCGCCTTCACCTGGGCCATCCGCGAACGCGTCGCCCGCTAAGGCCGCCGCCCGCCAGATACACCCAAGACTTCTTCGAAAGGAACCATCATGACCGCACAGAACAGCAAGGTCGCCGTCATTGGCCTGGGCATCATGGGCCTGCCCATGGCCATCAACCTGGTGAAGGCCGGCTTCAGCGTCACCGGCTTCAACCGCAGCCAGGACAAGATCGAGAAGCTCGTTTCCGAAGGCGGCAAGGGTGCGGTGAACATCGCTGAAGCCGTCAAGGATGCCGACGTCGTTCTCACCATGGTGCCGGACTCTCCGGACGTGGAAGGCGTGGTCAGCGGCCCCGACGGCGTCTTCGCCAACGCGAAGCAGGGCGCCCTCTGGATCGATGCCAGCAGCATCCGCCCGGATGTTGCCAAGCGGCTGTCCGACGACGCCCGCGCCGCCGGCATCCATCCGCTGGACGCCCCGGTCTCCGGCGGCGAGCAGGGAGCGATCGACGGCGTGCTGTCCATCATGGTCGGCGGCGAGGCCGCTGACTTCGAGGCGGCCCAGGGCGTCCTCAACGCTGTGGGCAAGACGATCGTCCACGTCGGCCCCTCCGGCTCCGGCCAGACCGTCAAGGCTGCGAACCAGCTGATCGTCGCGGTCAACATCGAGGCCCTCGCCGAAGCCATCGCCTTCCTCGAGGCCTACGGCGTCGACACCGACGCCGCCCTCAAGGTCCTCGGCGGCGGCCTCGCCGGTTCCAAGGTCCTGGACCAGAAGGGGCAGAAGATGCTGGACCGCAACTTCGACCCCGGCTTCCGCCTGGCCCTGCACCACAAGGACCTGGGCATCGTCACCTCCGCCGCCCGCGAGGCCGGCGTGGCCACCCCGCTGGGTGCCGCCGTCGCGCAGCTCGTCGCAGCCCTCGTGAACCGGGGCGACGGCGGCCTGGACCATTCCGGCCTCTTCAAGCTCGTGAACGAGCTCTCCGCCGCCAAGTAAACACCCAGCCCGCTGCACCGGGCTCACCCACCCAATACTTTCTTGAACCTGCAAGGAGACTGTCATGCCAAAGATGCGCGCTGTTGACGCCGCCGTGGCCATCCTGGAGAAGGAGGGCGCCACCCAGGCCTTCGGCCTGCCGGGCGCAGCCATCAATCCGTTCTATTCCGCGATGAAGGCCCACGGCGGCATCCGCCACGTGCTGGCCCGCCACGTCGAAGCCGCCTCGCACATGGCCGAAGGCTACACCCGCACCAATCCGGGCAACATCGGGATCTGCATCGGCACCTCCGGGCCCGCCGGCACCGACATGATCACCGGACTCTACTCCGCCTCCGCGGACTCCATCCCGATCCTGTGCATCACCGGCCAGGCCCCGGTGTCCCGCCTGCACAAGGAGGACTTCCAGGCCGTGGACATCGCCTCCATCGCGAAGCCGGTCACCAAGATGGCCGTCACGGCGCTGGAGCCGGCCCAGGTGCCCGGCGCGTTCCAGCAGGCCTTCCAGCTGATGCGCTCCGGCCGTCCCGGCCCGGTGCTGATCGACCTGCCGATCGACGTCCAGATGGCCGAGATCGAGTTCGATATCGACACCTACGAGCCGCTGCCGCTCGCCACCCCGCAGGCCACCCGCGCCCAGGCCGCCAAGGCCCTGGACATGCTGCTGGCCGCCGAGAAGCCGGTCATCGTGGCCGGCGGCGGCATCATCAACGCGGACGCCTCCGCGCAGCTGGTGGAGCTGGCCGAGACCCTGAACATCCCGGTCATCCCCACGCTGATGGGCTGGGGCGCCATTCCGGACGACCACCCGCTGGCCGCCGGCATGGTGGGCCTGCAGACCTCGCACCGCTACGGCAACGCGACCATGCTGGCCTCCGACTTCGTGATCGGCATCGGCAACCGCTGGGCCAACCGCCACACCGGCGCGCTGGACGTCTACACCCAGGGCCGCAAGTTCGTGCACATCGACATCGAGCCCACCCAGATCGGCCGCGTCTTCGCGCCGGACTACGGCATTGTCTCCGACGCCGGCGCCGCCCTGGACCGCCTGCTGGAGATCGCCCGCGAGAAGAAGAACGACGCCGCCCTGCCGGACTACAGCGCCTGGGTCGCCGAATGCGCCGAGCGCAAGGCCACGCTGCAGCGCAAGACGCACTTCGACAACGTACCGATGAAGCCGCACCGCGTGTACGAGGAGATGAACCGGGCCTTCGGCAGGGACGCCCGCTACGTCACCACCATCGGTCTGTCCCAGATCGCCGGCGCCCAGCTGCTGCACGTGTACAAGCCGCGGCACTGGATCAACTGCGGCCAGGCCGGCCCGCTGGGCTGGACGCTGCCCGCTGCCCTGGGTGTGGCCACCGCGGATCCGGAGGCCACCGTCGTCGCACTTTCCGGTGACTACGACTTCCAGTTCCTGATCGAGGAACTGGCCGTGGGCGCACAGTTCCAGATACCGTACATCCACGTGGTCGTCAACAACTCCTACCTGGGCCTGATCCGCCAGGCTCAGCGCGGCTTCGAGATGGATTACCATGTCTCGCTGGCCTTCGAGAACATCAACTCCCCGGAGACCGACGGCTACGGTGTGGACCACGTCAAGGTGGCCGAGGGCCTGGGCTGCAAGGCCATCCGCGTGACCAACCCGGAAGACCTGTTCCCCGCGCTGGAAAAGGCCAAGGCGCTGATGGCGGAATACAAGGTGCCGGTGGTGGTCGAGGCCATCCTGGAGCGAGTCACCAACATCGCCATGGGTGCTGCCGGGATCGACGCCATCAACGAATTCGAGCCGCTGGCCGAAACCGCGGCGGATGCCCCCACAGCGATCTCTGCCATCACAGCCTGAATCCACGCAGAATGGAAACCATGCGTGTGGTGATTGCCCCTGACAAGTTCAAGGGGTCGCTGACAGCGGACCAGGTCGCTGACCGGCTCGAGGCCGGACTGTTGTCCTTCGGCGGCGTCACGGTGGACAAGGTTCCGGTGGCCGACGGCGGGGAGGGAACCCTCGATGCCGCCGTCGCCTCCGGTTTCACCCGGCACGCCGTGACCGTATCCGGCCCCACCGGCGAACCGGTGGAGGCTGCGATCGCGGTCCGCGGCGGGCAGGCCGTCGTCGAAATGGCGGCGGCCTCCGGGCTGGCGGTCCTGCCCGGAGGCGTGCTGCGTGCCCGCGAGGCCACCAGCCTGGGCACCGGCCAGTTGATCCGGGCGGCCCTGGACCTGGGCTGCACCGAGGTCGTGCTGGCCGTCGGCGGCAGCGCCAACACGGACGGCGGGGCCGGCATGCTGGCCGGCCTCGGTGCCCGGCTGCTGGACGACGCCGGCCGGGACCTGCCGCACGGCGGCGCCGCCTTGGCGCGGCTGGCGGCGGTGGACCTCTCCGGGCTGGATCCCCGCCTGGCCGCCGTGCGGTTCACGCTGGCCAGCGACGTCGACAATCCGCTGCTGGGGCCCAGCGGTGCCGCAGCCATCTTCGGCCCGCAGAAGGGTGCCACCGCCCAGGATGTCGAGGACCTCGACGCCGCCCTGGCGCAGTTTGTCCGCCTCCTCGCCGCCGAGCTTGGACCGGGGGCCCGCGAAACCGCAGCCTCGCCGGGTGCCGGCGCCGCCGGCGGTGTCGGCTACGCGGCGCTCGCCGTGCTCGGCGCACAGCGCCGGCCCGGCATTGATGTGGTCCTGGAACTGACCGGGCTGGCCGCGCGCCTGCCGGGTGCCGCCGTCGTGGTTACCGGCGAGGGCAGCCTGGACGGCCAGAGCCTGGGCGGCAAGACGCCGATAGGCGTGGCGCAGGCGGCCGCGGCCGCCGGAGTGCCGGTGATCGCGGTCTGCGGCCGGTCCACCCTGACAGTTCCGGAGCTGGCGGCAGCCGGCTTCGAGCAGACGTACGCGCTCACCGAACTGGAGCGCGATGTTGAAAGATGCATGGCCCACGCCGGCGAGCTCGTTGAAGAGATCGGCCGGTCGCTGGGAGCCTACATTGAGGCCCGGTACCGTATCGGTACGGGAGCAAAGGAGTACGCACATGACTGAGGAAACTTCCGCCCAGGCGGTGGACCGCGGCACCGGCTTCGACCTGGTGGTCCGCGGCCGGAACATCATGACGACGGCGGGCATTGGCGCCCGCGAGGTCGGTATCCGCGACGGCGTCATCGCCGCGATCGAGCCGCTGGGCAACGGCCTGCAGGGCCGCGAGGTGATCGAGCTGGCCGATGATGAGACGCTTATCCCCGGCCTGGTGGACACCCACGTCCACGTCAACGAGCCCGGCCGCACCGAGTGGGAGGGCTTCGCCTCCGCCACCCGTGCCGCCGCGGCCGGCGGGGTGACCACCATCATCGACATGCCGCTCAACAGCATTCCGCCCACGGTCAACGTGGACGCGCTCAAGCAGAAGCGCGAGGCGGCCCAGGACCAGGCGTTTGTGGACGTCGGTTTTTGGGGCGGCGCCATCCCGGGCAACACCGCGGACCTGCGCCCGCTGCATGACGAGGGTGTCTTCGGCTTCAAGTGCTTCCTGCTCCACTCCGGTGTGGACGAATTCCCGCACCTGGAAGCGGACGAGATGGAGCAGGACATGGCGGAGCTGAAGAGCTTCGACTCCCTCATGATCGTGCACGCGGAGGACTCCCGGGCCATCGACCGCGCCCCGCACGCTGAAGGGGACAAGTACCAGCGCTTCCTCGAATCCCGCCCCCGCGGCGCGGAGAACGTGGCCATCGCCGAGGTGATCGAGCGGGCGCGCTGGACCGGTGCCCGCGCGCACATCCTGCACCTGTCGTCGTCGGACGCCCTGCCGATGATCGCCTCCGCCAAGCGCGACGGCGTCCGGCTCACCGTGGAGACCTGCCCGCACTACCTGACGCTGCTGTCCGAAGAGATCCCCAACGGCGCCACTGCATTCAAGTGCTGCCCGCCGATCCGCGAGGCCTCCAACCGGGAACTGCTCTGGCAGGGCCTGGAGGAGGGCATCATCGACTGCATTGTCTCCGACCACTCGCCCAGCACGCTGGACCTGAAGGACCTGGAGAACGGCGATTTCGGCGTGGCCTGGGGCGGCATTTCCTCGCTCCAGCTGGGCCTGTCCCTGATCTGGACCGAGGCACGGCACCGCGGCATCCCGCTGACCCAGGTGGTCGAGTGGATGTCCAAGCGCCCGGCTGAACTGGCACGGCTGATCCGCAAGGGCCAGCTGGCGCTGGGCTATGACGCGGACTTCTCCGTATTCGCGGCGGACGACGCGTTTGTGGTGGACGTGGCGAAGCTGCACCACAAGAACCCGATCTCGCCGTACGCCGGCAAGCCGCTTGCCGGCGTCGTCCGCCGCACCTTCCTGCGCGGCAGCGAAATCGACGGTACGACGCCGACGGGCAGGCTGATCCGCCGCGGCACCGCCTAGAGCACTTGCTTGGCCCCCCTCCCGGTGACTCCGCAGCACGCGCCCGTATAGGCGCTCAGACGTGCGTCTGCTGCAGAATCAGGGTCCCGGAGTGGGGCCAGAAAGCCCAGCCTGCCGGCATTACGCCACCGGCCGGCTGTTTCCGGCGCGGACGTTGGCACTTCCCGCTGGAGCCAGGAGAGGGCCTTCCTTCATTGCTCGGGAAGGCCCTCTCTTTTCTTGGCGCGACGCCAGGATCTGCGCCAAACAATTCCACTATATGAAAATCAGTTTTCCTCTTGTGGAATTATGTGACCCCCGTTACGCTGGGTGAAATGCCCTTGCGGGCCGTGTCCCTTCCGCTTGAAAGCTCCACCGGCGCCATGCGGCGCCCGCCCCTAATAGAAGGTACTTCGATGATGAACGTCACCTCCACCCAACAGACCGAGGCAGGCACCATGCCGGCATCCGGACAACCCAAGCCCCCGGCCACGGCTCTGGACACCAGCGGCCTGCCGGAGATCAGCGAGAAGCTGTACAACCAGGACCTAGCGCCCACCAAGCAGAAGGGCCGCAGCTGGACCGGCTACAGCATCTTCACCCTGTGGGCCAACGATGTCCACAGCCTCGGCAACTACGCCTTCGCGATCGGCCTCTTCGCCCTGGGCCTGGGCGGCTGGCAGATCCTGCTGGCCCTAGGCGTGGGGGCAGTGCTGCTGTTCCTGCTGCTGAACCTCTCCGGCTTCATGGGCCACAAGACGGGTGTTCCGTTCCCGGTCATGAGCCGCATCAGCTTCGGCATCCGCGGCGCGCAGATTGCGGGAATGCTCCGCGGTGGTGTGGCCATCGTCTGGTTCGGCATCCAGACGTATCTGGCTTCCGTGGTCTTCCGCGTCATGCTGGTGGCGCTGTTCCCGGCCCTGGCCGAATTTGACACCAACTCCATCCTGGGCCTGTCCACCCTGGGCTGGGCCGCCTTCGTGGTCCTGTGGGCCGTCCAGGTCTACATCGTCCGCCATGGCATGGAAATGATCCGCAAGTACGAGGCCTTCGCCGGGCCGATCATCCTGCTGACCATGGCCGCCGTGGCCGTATGGATGTTCATCTCCGCCGGCGGCTCCATCGCCTTCTCCACGGACAACGCCCTGACCGGCGGTGAAATGTGGGCCAAGATCTTCGCCGGCGGCGCCCTCTGGGTGGCCATCTACGGCACCTTCGTGCTCAACTTCTGCGACTTCACCCGCTCCTCCGTCTCCCGCAAGTCCATCACGTCGGGCAACTTCTGGGGCATCCCGGTTAACATGCTGGTCTTCGGCCTGATCGTGGTCGTCCTGGCCGGCGCCCAGTTCAAGATCAACGGCACCGTGATCGAAAGCCCCGCGGACATCATCCAGACCATCCCCAACACCTTTTTCCTGGTGCTGGCCTGCCTGGCCCTGCTGATCCTGACCATCGCGGTCAACCTGATGGCCAACTTCGTGGCTCCCGTCTACGCGCTGACCAACCTGTTCCCCAAGCGCCTGAACTTCCGCCGCGCCGGCATGGTCAGCGCCGGCATCGGCCTGGTCATCCTGCCGTGGAACCTCTACAACAACCCGCTGGTGATCGTGTACTTCCTGGGCGGGCTGGGCGCCCTGCTGGGCCCGTTGTTCGGCGTCGTGATGGCCGACTACTGGCTGATCCGCAAGTCGCGAATCAACGTTCCGGACCTCTACACGGAGAACCCTAACGGCACCTACTTCTACAAGGACGGCTACAACCGGCCGGCCATCGCGGCGCTGATCCCGGCCTCGGCCATCGCGATCCTGATCGCGTTCATCCCGACCCTCGGCGCGCTGTCTTCCTTCTCCTGGTTCTTCGGAGCCGGCATCGCCGCAGTGGTCTACTACGCCATCGCCGACCGCAAGCGGACTTACGCCGACGTCAGCGGCGAGCCGATCGCCGTCGAAAGCGTCCACTGAGACACGCCCACCCCGCACCACCACCGCCAACCCGAGGACACCATGCGAATCCTTGTTGTTAACGTCAACACCACCCAGTCCATGACCGAGGCCATCGGAGCGCAGGCGCAGGCTTTCGCCGCCGAGGGCACGGAGATCGTGGCCCTGACGCCCCGCTTCGGCGCCGAATCCGTCGAGGGCAACTTCGAGAGCTACCTGGCCGCCGTGGCCGTCATGGACCGGGTGGCTTCCTACCCCGAACCGTTCGACGCCGTCATCCAGGCCGGCTACGGCGAGCACGGCCGCGAGGGGTTGCAGGAGCTGCTGGACGTTCCGGTGGTCGACATCACCGAGGCGGCCGCCAGCACGGCCATGTTCCTGGGCCACAAGTACTCGGTGGTCACCACCCTCGACCGCGCGGTGCCGCTGATCGAGGACCGGCTGAAGGTCGCGGGCCTCGAGGCCCGCTGCGCCTCCGTGCGCGCCAGCGGCCTGGCGGTCCTGGAACTGGAGGAGGACCCGGCCCGCGCGGTCGAAACCATCGTGGACCAGGCCGAGCGGGCCGTCCGCGACGACAAGGCGGAGGTGATCGTCCTGGGCTGTGGCGGCATGGCCGGCCTGGACGAGCAGATCCGGGCCCGCACCGGTGTTCCGGTGGTCGACGGCGTTGCCGCCGCGGTGACCATTGCCGAGTCGCTGGTGCGGCTGGGCCTGTCCACTTCCAAGGTGCGCACCTTCGCGCCGCCGCGCACCAAACGGGTGACCGGCTGGCCGTTGTCGACGACGGCTGCCGAGGGCATGCTCGGCGCCGAAGCGTAGGGATACGCCCCGGCGCCAGTAATGGTGGACACATAACCCCCGGCTCCAGTGGAAAACAGATCCGGCAACTACGTAAGGTTGATGCATGGTCGCATTGAGAAACCGCCGCGCTGCTGCGCTGCCTGCAAAGCTTTCCCGCTCCTGGCTGCTTGCCGCAGCCGCTGACGAGGCAAACTTTGCGCCGGCGCTGGCGTCCGAAGCGGACTCGGTGATTTTCGACCTGGAGGACGGCACCCCTGCCGGGCAGAAGGATGAGGCCCGTGACCGCGTGGTTGAAGCCTTGTCCACCGGCATGACCGCCTGGGTCCGGGTCAACGGCATCAACAGCGACGAATGGGCGGCCGACCTTGCGGCCCTGTCCAAGGCGCCTGGACTGCGCGGCGTGATGCTGGCCATGACGGAGCAGCCGGAGCAGGTCACGCATACCGCCATGCGCCTGCAGGCAGGCACCCCGGTCCTGGCCCTGATCGAATCCGCCGTCGGCATCGAGAACGCGACCGCGATTGCACGCGCACCCGGTACCTTCCGGCTGGCCTTCGGCGTGGGCGACTTCCGCCGTGACACCGGTGCCTCGGACGACCCCATGGCGCTGGCCTACGCCAGGTCCCGCCTGGTCATCGCCTCCCGCGTGGGCGAGCTCCCCGGCCCCATCGACGGGCCGACGGTGGGTGCGCTGGGGGAGGAGCTGCTGGAAGCCTGCAAGGTGACCGCGTCCATGGGCATGACCGGCAAGCTCTGCCTCAGGACGGAGCAGACGGACACCATCAACAAGGGACTCTCGCCCAGCGAATCGGAGATCCAGTGGGCCCACGAGCTGCTGGACGCCCACGCCTCCGGCGCCGTGGTGGGTGACGGCTCTTATCTGCCGCGCCTGGCCCGGGCCCAGAAGATCTCCTCGCTGGCCGATTCCTACGGGCTCTGGAACGCCTAGCAGCCGGGCATCCGGCTGGTTCAGGCGGGACCGGACCCAGCCGGATACTAAGGTATCTGATTGTTTTGCCGCCGCTGCGGCGGTACGTTGGCCGCATCTGACTCCCTGTACGGAAGGATGCTGTGGTGGACGAGCGCACGCGCAAGGTCCGGCTGGCGGCAGCCGATAAAGAGTCCGCACAATTCGCCCTCGATAATGCCGACGCGGATCTGCGCGACGCCATCCGCGAAGCTCTTGCCGAAGGCGCGCCCGTCGCTGACCTGGCGGAGTCGTCGGACCTGCCGCCGCACCAGATCAAGAAACTGGGACGGTCAGCCAACTGACTGCAGCAGGTAATTGAAGTTCAGGCCCTTGGCCTGGTGCTTATTCGGGCTGCGGTCCCCACACCGCGGCCGCACCGCTGGCCCCGATCAGCACCACCTGGAACACGCAGGCGACTGCCAGCATCACCGAGAACACGCGGATGGCCGGCAGCGCCCAGGACGCGGCGGCCGCCTTTTCCTGCAACCTGGCGGCGCCGCGGGGCCATCCCAGTTCCAGCAGCGCAAGGATGGCAAGGACGACGGCGGGAGCCAGTACCAGCGGCAGGATCGGCTCGGCGAGGCTTTCGTGCCGGACGATTTCGGTGGTAGTGCCCTCCGTTCGCCTCAGGTCCTCGCCGGTAATGCGGGCGGCGGCCACGAACAGCGCGGCGGTGATACCGGTGGCCCCGGCAAGGACCGTCATGCTGCGGCTGATCCGCGGCACGAACATCAGGACCGCGAACACGAGCATCAGTGGCACGAAGACGACGGCACCGTGGACCATCAGCGGATGCAGCGGCAAGCCAATAAGTTCCATTTGTCTAGTTCCCCCCAAGAAGCATCAACTCCGCCAGCCTAACCGCCGGGCCTGTAATTTCACTAGGGCGTGGCCTCATGAAGGCGGCGGCCATCCGGGGCGAGGCAAAGGGAATGTGGCGCCGGTCATTGTGCCGCTTTGGCACCGTCCGCACTTCTGGGCCAAGGTTCATTCGTGCGTTGGTTCCCACGGCGGCACTCGCCGCCGTTCTGCCCGGGGAACCTGGACTGCCCGGCGAGTACTGGACGCAGTTGGGGCTGTTCGGTGGCGCGCCGATCGATGGACACAGGACCTACGTCTACTGCTCTGCCACAGACCACGGTCAGGGTGCCAACGGCGCGCTAGTGGATGCTGCCGTGTTGGCAGACGAACTCTGCCGCAGCGACGATGTGCCCACTGCCCTGCGGCGCTACACGGCTCGCCGCCGCAGCGCCGTCAAGCGCGTCCAGGATCGGGCCGACATCCTGAAGAGGCTCTCACACGTGCGCCCGTCCGCCCTCAGCGCTCCACCAGGATCCCGTCCTCGTCCGCGAATACCGTTGCCCCGGGCCGGAAGATGACGCCGTCGATGGTCAGGACAATGTCTACTTCACCGACGCTGTCCTTGGCGCTCTTGCGCGGGTTGCTGCCCAGCGCCTTCACGCCCAGCTGCAGCCCGGCGATGGCGGCGCGGTCCCTGATGGCACCGTGGATGATGACGCCGGTCCAGCCGTTGGCTACCGCGGACTCCGCGATCATGTCGCCCATCAGGGCCGTGGCCAGCGAACCGCCGCCGTCGACCACCAGCACCGCACCGGCGCCGGGCGTGGCCAGGGTGGACTTCACCAGGCCGTTGTCCTGGAAACACCGAATGGTGCGGATGGGACCGCTGAAGCGGGTGATGCCGCCTAGGTCCTGGAACTGGAGGGCGACGGACTGCAGCTCGTCGCCACGTTCGTCGTAAAGGTCTGCCGTGGCAAGGGTCATGGGCTGTCCTTCCTGTTTCCGGCCAGCCTACCGGTTGTCCCGCTGCGCCCGCCGCCGAGGGGTGGGCCGGAAGGTTCGGCGTCCCTACGATGGAGCTATGAAGTTCACCGAAGAGGTCGTCATCGACCGGGCCCTGGGCCACGTCATGCAGTTGGCGGACAATCCGGACAACATCAGGCACTGGCAGCCGGAGCTGGTCAGCATCGAACTGCTGAACGGACCGCCGCGGCAGCCCGGCGCCAAATCCAGGCTGGTTTACAACATCAATGGACGCCGGATGGAGATGATCGAGACCATCGTCGTCAACAACATTCCGGAGGAGACCACCTCCACCTATGAGACGAAGGGCCTGGTCCACACCATCACCAACCGGTTCGTCGAGCTGGACGACAACAGCACGAAAATGATCTCGGACAATGACCTGCACTTCACCGGCTTCATGAAGCTCATGGGCAAGGTGGTGCAGGGGGAGCTGGTGAAGCAGTCGAAGAAGAACATCGCGAACTTCAAGGCCTTCGCCGAGAGCCATCCGGGCCACGGGGACGGTCCAGCCACCGCCTGACCTGGGACATGCACCGCGTTTTTCCTCTTTGGGGAGGCCCATTTGGTCCCAAGGTATTCCCAACGCGCCGAAGGTTGGATATACCGATATTGTTTGGGCGGAATTTCCGCAGCGAACGGTTTGCTGACGAAAGGTGATGGTTATGGCGGGTAAATTCGAGATCTTTGCCGACGGCAACGCAAAGTTCAGGTTCCGGCTGATGGACGACGCAGGCGCGGTCGTTGCCATGTCCGGAGGGTACGAAGATAAGTCAGCGGCTGTGGCCGGAATCAATGCCGTGCGGGAAAACGCTGCCAGCGGCCTGATTATCGACCTCGCCAGGACCTGAGCAGCCCGCAGGCAGGACCTCAACCGTAAGGCGTCCCCGATGCGGGGGCGCCTTACGGCGTTCTGAGCTGCGAGTCATGCACGGCCACGTGCCGCGCCGCTTCCGGGTCATGGCGGGCACCGTGCGGCGGACCATATCGACGGCGGGTGCCGTCGGGGCGGCGTAGGTCTCGATGAAGACCGCCCGGGCCCGTCCCAGCGGCCAGTCCGGCACGCAGGAGGCTGTGTCATCAGTTCCGGCAAAGAACGACGGCGGCGCCTTAGGTTCCGCGCTGAACGGAACCTACGCCGGCCAAGAACGGGCGGACCGGGCTTTGTCCGGTTTCAGGCGGCCAGTAACTATCCTGCCAGCCGGTCCCGGACCAGCCATGAACAAGACTCACAGCGGTCGTAGTAGGCCCGGGCGATCGGGTCGTGCAGGGAAGCGAAGGCCGAGAGGAACAGCGCCCGTTTGAGGACCTTGTTGCCCTTGCGTGAGGGGTGGTTACCGCGGATCGAGGTGCCCGAGCGCCACGTGACCGGTGCCAGGCCTGCGTAGGAGGCCAGGTGCCCAGCGGTCTTGAAGTCCTTGCCGACGGCCTCGGTGAGACGCGTTCGGTGTCACCACCCTCGCCTTCCCGCTCATCAGCGCGGGGGTGTACGCGTGGCCGTTGGAGGATGCAGCGGATGCCGCGGTCTCCACGCTGCAGTGCACGACGTCGGGTGTCGGTCAGGCGCGGATTGTCGCCTACTCGGATCGGGACTTCGCGGCCGTGACCGCGCGGGTGGGCTGAGCTGCGCCGTCGGGTAGGGAACGGACAGCGCTACTGGGTGGCGTCCTCGCCGGCCCAGGCCTCCACGTAGAACTGCGGGGACCGCGAGTCCAGCAGCTCCGTATAGGGATCCGGCTCCATTGCCTGCGCTGAACCATCCGGGACCTTCGAGGCGAAGGCGGACACGCCCAGCCCGGCCTCATGATCCTTCAGGGTCAGGCCGGCGGCCTCCAGGATCGTGGGGTACATGTTCAGCTGGTCCACGCGGGGGCGCAGCTTGCTGTTCTTGTCCTCGCCCGGGATCCAGATCCGATTGAAGATGGTGCGGTTGTCGTTGTCGTCCAGCTGCTCGTGGAAAGCGTCGCCGGCGCTCATGTGCTTGAGATGGTCGCCCATGATCACCACGGCGGTGTCGTCGAGGTAGCCCTTCTCCTTCATATAGTCCACGAATCCGGCCACCTGGGTCATGGAGCAGGAGAACACGGAGGTGACCTCGTTCTGCGTATCCACGTTGCAGTAGTCGAAAATGTGCACCGGCTCGTGTGTGTCCAGCGTCAGCATGGAGAGGTTGAACGGCTGACCGGTCTTCTCCGCCTCGGCGTGCAGTTCGTCGATCTCGTCCTTGGCGTGGGCCATGAGGCGTCCGTCGCTCAGGCCCCAGTCGCTGCGGAAGTTCTTCTCCGGTTCGCCGGCGGCGCGCCAGTGGGAGAGGTCCTTCTCCTCGGAGTAGCCGTGGCTGCTCAGGAAGGTGTCCTTCGCGGCGAAGGAGGCGTTGGCACCGCCCAGGAAGACGTTGTTGTAGCCGTGCTCGACCAGGACATCGCCCAGGCAAGTCAACCCTCCCAGGTAGGTGTCGACGTCGCCGCCGAGCTGGTTGAGGGCGCCGCTGCCCGCGGCGGAGCCCATGCCCTTCAGCGGGACGCCGCACTGCGTCGAGGTGAGACCGGCCATGGTCCAGCCTCCACCCTTGTACTGCTGGAAATCGTCCACGCTCTGCCAGCCGCTTGAGGCCTTGGTGACCTCCTTTAGAGGAGCGAACGCGTCCTTCTCGAAGAGCTGGTCGTCCGCGAGGGTGGCCTCGCCGGACTCGAGGTAGATCAGCACCAGGTTGCGCTTGTGCTTGTCGCTGGTGACGGTCGGCTCCACGTAGTAGTCGCCGAGGTCGTACTTGGAGTTCGCCGCCTTGATGTAGTCCCTCATGCCCACCGTGGTGGCGAAGGCCGTGGTGCCGCCGATGACCACCGCGGCCACCAGAGCGGTGGAGACGGTGTGCATGATCCACTGCAAGCGACGAGGACGCATGTCGTCGCCATTGCGGCGGCGCTTTCGGCGCCGGAAGTACTGCCACAGGGCGATCCCGACGGTGATGAGCGGGGGCACGACGCCGATCCCCAAGATGCCGATCCAGACGATGGCTCCGCCCCCGCCGTCGGTTTCCACGGAGACGAGATTCAGGAGCATCTGACCCACAGAGATCTTGCCCCAGTAGAAACGGATGCCGGCGGCGGCGATGAGCAGCGCGAGCCCCGCCCAGATCAGGACGTAGACCAAGATGCGTCCCACGACGACGCCCACCCGTCGGATCACGTGAAGAATCCGGCCAGACATGGCAACACCTCGCGTTCCAGATGCGCGCGAGTTCGCCGGACACCCTTGACATCCAACCCGTTCTCGGGCGCATAGAAGCCTAGTACCGTTACACTACCCGTTCAACAGTGGTTCACCCGTTAGAAATGGTTTTAATAGTCCTTTCGGGGCAGCCGCCGGGCGCAGATGATGGTGATGGCCGGAGTGGCTACAGCGGTGATCGTGGTGGCGCTGCGGTCGTAGCGGATGGCTAAGCGGCGGAACGCCAGCAACCAGGAGATGGTGCGTTCCACGACCCAGCGGTACCGGCCCAGGCGTTCGCTGGAGTCCACCCCGATCCGGGCAATCCGGGCAGTGATCCCGCGCCGGCGCAGGTAGCGGCGCACCCGCCGATTGTCATAGGCCTTGTCCGCGTGCAGCTTGACCGGTCGGCGTCGTGGACGGCCGCGGCCTCGGCCCTTGACCGGGGCCAGTCCGTCCAGAATCGGCTCCACGAGCATGCTGTCGTGCCGGTTGGCGCCGGTGATCGCCACCGCCAGCGGCAGCCCGTCGGCGGTGACCAGCAGGTGGTACTTCGTGCCCGCCTTACCGCGATCGGTGGGGTTCGGCCCGGTCAGCTCGCCCCTTTTTTTGCCCGGACGCTCACCGAGTCCAGGGACACCCTTGACCAGTCCAGCAGCCCTTCCTGGCGGAGCTGATGCGGTACGGCGTGGTGGAGCTTCTCCCACACTCCTGCCGCCTGCCAGGCCCGCAGCCGGCGCCAGCAGGTGATCCCCGAGCCGAAGCCCAACTCGGTGGGCAGCTTCTTCCAGACGATGCCGTTCTCGGTCACGAACAGGATGCCCTCCAGGGCGGCCCGGTCGTCGACCCTTGCCGCCCGGTCCGCCCGTTCTTGGCCGGCGGAGGCGGTGGGATCAACGGTTCCAGCAACTCCCACAACTGGTCGCTGACCAGCCACTCGGGTGCTCTCGGCCTGGCCATGGCGACCATGATCGCCACCGTCCCGCGGGCTTGGCTACCCCCGAGATCGAACTATTGAAACCACTTCTTAGTGGTCCGCCAGCTGCTTCTCCCCGGCCGGCTGGCCGGCGGGGGCAGGCTGCGGGCGTAGCATACCGACGGCGACCGCCGCCACCAGGACCACCACGCCGACGCCCAGGTACAACTGGACCGCGGTCCAGGATGCGTCCAGCAGGGCGCCGGTAATCATCGGGGCCACAATGGCGCCGATGCGTCCAATGCCGATGCCCCAGCCCACGCCGGTGCTGCGGACGGTGGTGCCGTAGGCGGCCGGGGCGATCGTGTAAAGGCCGGCGATGCAGCCGTTGATCAGCATGCCCACCACGACGCCGGATGCGAAGGCCAGCGCCAGGATGCCGGCCGTGGAGATGAACAGCACCATGGTCACCGCGGATAGGACGGTGAACCAGAGCAGGACCTTGCGGCTGCTCCAGCGGGTGGCGAGGATGCCGTACAGGATGGATCCGAACGTTCCGCCCAGGGTAAGCATCAGGCCGCCGACCACGCCCTGGCTTTCGGTCATGCCAGCGGTGACCAGCAGGCGCGGCGTCCAGCTGTTGACGAAGTAGAAGCCGAACATGGTGGCGAAGAACGCGACCCAGATCAGCCAGGTCGTGCGGCGGTTGGCGGCCGAAAACAGTTCGCCCACCTGGTTGGCTCCGCGGCCCTTCGGGCCTGCAGGCGCGGCCGGTGCCGCTCCGAGCGCGGCGATTTCCGGCTGGCGGATCTTGCGGGCGATCCGGTTCAGCCGCTCGACGGCGTTCCGGGGACGCTTGGAGGCCAGGAAATCGACGGATTCCGGCAGCAGGGCGGCCAGCAGCAGGAGGACGACGGCGGTGCACGTGCCGCCGAAGATGAAGACGGAGCGCCAGCCGAACTGGGACTGCAGGGTCACTGCGGCCATGCCGCCCAGGGTGGCGCCGACGCCGTAGCCGGCGGTGTAGATGCTGATGGACAGGCCGCGCCAGCGCTTCGAGGAGTATTCGCTGGCGATGACGTTGGTGCACGCCAGGATGCCGCCGACGCCCAGACCTGTGATGACGCGCCAGGCACCCAGCTCCATGGTTGAGTTGGCCAGCGCGGACAGCAGCATGCCGGCCGCGGCCAGGGCCACGGAGACCAGGATCATCGGGCGGCGGCCGATCACATCGGCAAACGGTGCCAGGCCGAGCGAACCGGCGGCCATGCCGACCAGGCCGGCGCTGAGCAGCAGGCCCAGCTCGGCGCCGCTGAGACCGAACTCGTTGGTGACGCTGGTGGCAGTAAACGCCATGGCCAGCACGTCGAAGCCGTCCAGGGCGTTGAGGAGGGTGCAGAGGCCGATGATCAGCCACTGATAGGGGGACATCCGGGACGCATCAATGCGTTCGCGCAGTTCCATGCTGTCAACTTTCGTGAAGTGTTATGTTCTGCCAGGCGTGTGTTAGGAAACGTCGATGGTGACGACGGCGGGGCCCGCGGGGGTGGTGCCGGAAGGTGCGCCGGCAGCGGCAGGCGGGAGACCGGCGTCGTTCTTCTGCCAGGTGTTCTTCTGCTGGCTGGTGACGCGCGAGACACAGCAGCACATCTTGGCGGCGCTGTTTTGCTGGCGTTCGCTGTAGAAGACGTCGCGGTGATCGACGGTGCCCTGCAGGCTGAGGATCCTGACCTCGCAGAGGCCGCATTCGCCCTTGCGGCAGTCGAACATCATGTCCGCGCCGGCGTCCTCGAGTGCTTCGAGCATGGAGCGGCCCTTGCCGACCGTGGCCTCGATGCCCAGGCGCGGGATGCGGACCAGGAATTCCTCCGGGTCGTACCAGCCGCTGTTGCCGAAGGTTTCGTAGCGCAGGTTCGGGTAGTCCAGTTCGCGGGCGCGCCAGGCGCGGCGGACGGCGTCCATCAGCCGGATGGGCCCGCACATGTACAGCTCGGTGTCCAGGTCCACGCCGCTGATGAGTTCGTCCACCTTCAGCGAGGTGCCTTCGTCATCGACGTGGACGGCCAGGTTCTGCCCGTGCAGGGCCTGCAGTTCCGGCAGGTAGGCCATCGCCGCCCGGCTGCGGCCGGCATAGACCAGGGTGTAGTCGGCCTTGAGGTTCTTCAGCACGCGGGCCATGTTGATGATGGCGGTGATGCCGATGCCGCCGGCCAGCAGCACGTAACGTTCGGCGCCGACCCGCAGCGGGAAGTTCTGCAGCGGCTGGGTGATTTCCAGGCTATCGCCGGGCTGGAGGGTGTGCATGAAGATCGAGCCGCCGCGGGAGGCCGGGGCCTTGAAGACGCTGATCACCAGGCGGGTGCCGTCCTCGCTGGACTCCACGACCGAATAGGACCGCCTGTGTTCTTCGCCGTTGACGGTGGCCAGCAGGTCGATGTGCGAGCCCGGTTCCGCCTTCTTCGGCAGGGACGGTGCCAGCACGATCCGCTGGATATCGGTGGCTATCTGCGCGGTCTCGACGACGGTGGCCGTCTGCCAGACCTCGATGTTTGTTGCTGCCATGGTCTTCCCCTACAGCGCCGCGGCCAGTCGGCCTTCGGCTTCCAGTTGGCGCTCGATCAGGCGGCGGACCCACATGCCGCCGGCATCGATGTTCAGGTTGTAGAACTCGTAGTCCGGGTTCGCGTCGATGGCTTCCTGCTGGGCCTTGAGCATCGCCTCATCCTCGCCGAAGACGCCGTGGACGCCGTTGCGCAGCTGGGTGGTGATGAGCTGGCTTTCCAGCCGGTAGTTGCGCATGAAGGCCCAGAAGTAGTGGCAGGTCCGGTCCGTCTCGGGGGAGATGGTGTTCATGACGAAGCCGTTGACGCCCTGGCTGCGGTCGCCCTCGGGGGCGCCGGTGCCGGCCTTGGCCACTCCGACGTCGATGCAAATGGTGGACGGGGACTGGAAGGTGATGATCTGCCAGCGGTCCACCTTGCCTTCGAAGCCGGGGAACTTGTCCCGCATGTTCTTCAGCCAGAACGGCGGGGCGTCGATGTTGTGCATCCAGCGGGCCACGGTGACGGTGTTGCCGTCGTGGGTGACCTCGAAGTCCGATTCGCTCAGTTCCTCCTGGCCGATCGAGGAGGAGTGGACGAACTCCTCGTGGGTCAGGTCCATGAGATTGTCCAGCACCAGCTGGTAGTTGCACGGCGCGTAGATGGTTTCACCGTCGCCGGCCCAGTCCGGGCTGTCCATCTGGTGCATATCAGGCAACAGGTCCGGGTCCGCCTTGGTGGGATCGCCCAACCAGACCCAGACGAAGCGGTAGCGCTCCACGACGGGGAAGGACGGAACCGTGGCGGACGGATTGATGGTTTCCTGCGCCGGCATCGAAGTGCACCGGCCCGCGGAGTTGTAGCGGATGCCGTGGTAGGGGCACTGGATTTCATCTTTGCCCACGGTCTTGCCCATGGACAGCGGGGCCAGGCGGTGCCAGCAGGCATCCGCCAGGGCGACGGCCTTGCCGTCCTCCGTGCGGAAGAGGGCCAGCGGACGGTTGGCGATCCTGCGCGCCATCGGCTTGCGCGTTACTTCGTGGTCCCAGGCGGCCACATACCAGGCATTGAGCGGATGGCCCAGGACCTTGTTGGTGGTGCTGCTCTGCGTACTGACTGCGGTCATTCTTCCATTCCTTCCAACGCTTGCCGCCTGCCGTCATCGAGTCCAGGAGGCCGGGTTGAATCTGCAATAACTACCTTCATAGATAGTTGTGGTCTGCGCCATAGACTATCTATGGATGTAGTTATTTGGCAAGGGGGGTTGTGAAGGCGGTCACGGCCGTCAGGCGGTAATGTCGGAGAGATGCCGTGAGGCAGCAATAGGAGAGGAGGACGGCAGATGAGCCTGCGCTATGCCCTGCTCGCCCTGCTCACGTCCCAGCCGATGACCGGCTACGACGTCTACAAACACTTCGAATCCTCCGTGGGCTACGTCTGGCACGCCCCGGATTCGCAGATCTACCCGGAACTGCGCCGGATGGAGCGCGACGGCCTGCTCGAAGGAGTCGAGGAACCCTGGGGCAAAAAGGGCAGGAAGAAGCGGTACCACATCACGCCGCAGGGCGTGGCGGCGTTCCGGGAGTGGATCAACACGGAGCTGGAATACGCCCGGGAACGGGATCCGATCCACCTGAAGACGGCCTACCTGGAGTGGGCTGAGCCGGAGGCCGCCCGGGCGCAGATGTGCGCGCACATCGCGTACCACTCCTCCCGGATCCGGCAGTGGGAGGATATGATCGCAGCCCTGAAGGACCGATCCAACCCGGTGCTGGCCAAGCGGCTTGAGTCCGTGCCGGAGAAGGACTGGGACCGGATCACCGGCTACAAGGTCTTTTCCTACGAAGGCATGATTGCCCGGGCCAGGGCTGAAGTGGACTGGGCCGAGCGGGGCCTGAAGGTGATCGAAGAGCTCAGCGGGTAAGCGGGCGGCGTTGGCCTTTGCCGCCGCTCTTGTCCCACCGGGCCGCTGTGCTCACCTTTGCCGTCGACCGCGGCCGCAGCGTCGGCGATGCCGGGACGCCCTTGCCCCCGCTCAGCCCGTCCAGCGCAGCCTTCAGCGCCTCAACGGAGGAATATTTCGGCTCCCAGCCCAGCTCCGTGCGGGCGCGGCCGGTTTCCATGATGGGAGCGTTGCGGGCCATGTCCACCCAGCCCGGATCCGAGACCTCCAAATGTGCTGTCCAAGCGAGTCCGACGACGGCCCGGACCAGTCCCCACGGCACGTTGACGATCCGCCGCGCGCCGAAGAGGCGGCCCAGTACCTGCGGCGTCACTACCGGGTCCGCGGCGATGTTGAAGGCACCGAAGGCACGCTGGTCCACCACCCGCCAGTAGGCATCGGCAATGTCGTCGGAGTGCACGGCCTGGAACTTGAAAACGTCCGGGACCGGCAGCAGCGGCAGGCGCAGTTTGTCCAGGAAGAACTTGGGGATCAGTGGCCCCAGGAAGTAGCGGCCGATCTGGCTGCCGGCGTCGTCCTGAAAAATGAGCCCCGGCCGCAGCCGCGCCACCGGGATCTCCGGGTTCTCGGCCTCGAACCGGTCCAGCAGCTCCTCCTGCTCTCCCTTGTGCCGGCTGTAGTGCGAACTGGCGATGCCGCGCGCCGGCCAGGACTCGTCCACCGTGCGGTCCTTGGGCGCCGGACTGTAGGCGCCCACGGACGACGCGCAGACGAATTGCCGTACCCCCGCCTCCGCTGCGGCCGCCAGTGCATTGTCGGTTCCGGTGACGTTGACGCGGTGCAGTTCGGCCTCGTTGCGGTTGGGCTGCAGGATCCAGGCCAGGTGGACGACGGAGTCGGCGCCCCGAAGCAGCTCCGTCAGCTGGTGGCGGCCCGCGTCGGTGGCGACATCCAACGGGTGCCATTCGACGCCGTCGTACGGTTCCTTGCTCCGGTCCGGCAGCCGGCGGGCGATGCCCACGATATCCAGCTCCGCGCCCTCTCTGCGGGCCCGCTGCATCCGCCGCAGCAGCGCCGTTCCCACATTTCCGGTGGCTCCGATGATGACAACCCGCATGGTAGTTTCCTTCCAGCCGTGTCGTGGGACCGGGAGTCCCGCTGTGCTCGAGGATACTCCGGGGCCGAGCAGCGCGTCAGCAGTTTCGCGGGGAGCAGGCCGGACTACCCGTCGTCGTGCGGGTCGTTGAGCCGGTGGAATCCGAACCGGCCTTTCAGCAGACTGATGACCAGCACGCCGGCCAGCATGATCGCACCGGCCAGGATCACCGACGTCTGAACGCCCCAGAGATCGGCCACCAGACCCTGGAGCACCGCTCCCGCGGGCATGGCGGCGGTGAAGAACATGTGGCGCACGGCGATCACCCGGCCGCGCATATGGTCCGCGACGATCATCTGGATGGCAGTGTTGACGCCGGAAATGGCGGACAGGAAGCAGGCGCCGACCAGGACCAGGCTGATCAGGGCCAGCACAAAGTTGTTGGTGAGCCCGAACGCAATCAGGCCGATTCCGTAGACGAGCATGCCCGATTTGACCACCAGTCCCAGCGGAAGGACCTTGCTCCAGCCCGAGACCAGCGGTGCGGCGATAACAGCGCCCGCGCCGAGGGCGGCATTGAGCAGGCCGAGTCCGGTGGGACCGACCTGGAAAACCTCTTCGGCGAAGACCACCGTGAGCTGGAACAGCGGATTGCCCAGCAGACCGATCATCATGGACAGCACAATGCCGAGGATGATGCCGGGCTGGGTCAGGGCGTATCTGAAGGCCTGCAGGAACTGGCCGAAGACCCCGCGGTCCGGTTTTCCGGCCGCGGGACGCCGTCCGGCAGTGACGACCAGCAGCGCGGCTATGACGAACATGAAGGACACCGCATTGAGGAAGAATGCCCAGGACGGGCCGAGGCTTGCCAGCAGGACTCCGGCGATGGCCGGGCCAATGGAGCGGGCGGCGTTGAACTGCATCGAGTTCAGTGTGATGGCGGACAGCAGGTCCTCGCGGGGCACCAGATCATTGACGAAGGACTGCCAGGAAGGCATATTGAGCCCGTTGAAGACGCCCATAAGTCCGATCAGGCAGAGCAGGAGGATCGGATCCTGCAGCCCGCTGGCCCAGTTGGCCCACATCAAGACAGCGACGGCGGCGAGCCCGGTCTGGGTGAGCAGCATCACCTTGCGCCGGTTGTAGCGGTCCGCAAGGGATCCGCCAAGCGGGCCGAGGATGACACCGGGGACGAACTGGACCACTGTTGCGAAGGCAACCCACAGGGCACTGCCGGTCAGAGTGTACAGCACATAGGGGACCGTGAGGTTGCTCAGCCAGGTGCCCGTGTTGGACGCCAGTGCGCCGAACCAGAACAGCCGGTAATTCCGGTGCCTGAAGGCACGGAACGAATAGGCGATGCCCCGGTCCTTGGGCGCCTTCGGGGCTTGCGGCGTCCGCGGAGCGTTGGGCGGCTGGGAGGCTTCGGGCGGTCCCGGGAACTGTTTCACCCGCAGCCGGGAAACGGGCCATCGGCACGGGCTGCTGCCCGGGCGCAGTCCGCGTCCTGTTCCGGGGACGCACCGCTGACGCCGATGCCGCCGCGCAGCCTGCCGCCGGCATCAGCAGTTCCGTGTTCCCACAGCGGAATGCCGCCGGCCATCGTGGTGGGCGTAAAGGGGAGCTGGCCGTCGATCAAGGCGAGCAATTCGGGGTAATTCTCCTTGAGGGCGCCCAGTTTTTCCGTTTCGCGGCGCATTGCCGCGGCGGTCCGTGCCTTGCTGCGGGCCACCTCGACCGTGAACCAGGAGGCGCCGTCGCTGCGCAGGGAAAGCACTTCGTGTCCGGAACCGTTGACGATGCTGATGCTGATGCGCAGGCTTTGTGCGGCTGCATGCTCCAGGGCGGCCTGGGCCATCGCCTGGGCTTGGGCGAGGGAAATGTCGGAAGGCATGCTTCATTCTCACACTTGCCGGTGGATACGACCGTGAACCCCGTTCTTAACGAAGGCCCGCCGGCTGGACCTGTGGGTCCGGCCGGCGAGCCGGCGTTGTGCAGCCGCGGTGGGTTACTTGGCTGCGGCGAGGTTGACGGCGACGTCGACGATCATGTCTTCCTGGCCGCCGACGTAGCCGGCCTTGCCGATTTCCTCGAGGATTTTCCAGGCCGGGACGTTGTAGCGCTCGGCGGCGCGTTCGGCGTGGATGAGGAAGGAGGAGTAGACCCCGGCGTAGCCCTGCATGATGGAGGCGCGGTCCATGACGGGCATGCGGGTGATGATGGGCTTGACCGTGTCCTCGGCGGCGGCCATCAGGGCCTGGACATCGACGCCGGTTTGAATGTTCAGGCGGTCGAACGCGGCGGCGAGGACCTCGGTGGGCGAGTTGCCCGCTCCGGCGCCCAGGGCCACCAGGGTGCCGTCGATCTGCCTGGCGCCGGCCCGGACGGCGAACACGGAGTTCGCGACGCCGAAGCTCATGTTCTGGTGGCCGTGGAAGCCGACCTGCGCGTCGTCCCCGAGTTCGGCGACCAGGGCGGCGACGCGGTCGGAGACGTCCTCGAGGATCAGCGCGCCGGCGGAGTCGACGACGTAGACGCACTGGCAGCCGGCGTCGGCCATGATGCGGGCCTGGGCGGCGAGTTCCTCGGGGGTGGTGCGGTGGGAGAGCATGAGGAAGCCGACGGTTTCCATGCCCAGGGAGCGGGCGTGGGCGAAGTGCTGGACGGAGATGTCGGCCTCGGTGCAGTGGGTGGCGATGCGCGCGACCTGCGCGCCGGCGTCGTGGGCCTGGTTCAGGTCGCCGATGGTGCCCAGGCCCGGGAGCATGAGCACGGCGATTTTGGCGTGGGTGGCCTCGTCCACGGCGGCCTTGATGAGGTCCAGTTCGGGGGTGAGGGAGAAGCCGTAGTTGAAGGAGGAGCCGCCCAGGCCGTCGCCGTGGGTGACTTCGATGACCTCCACGCGGGCCTCGTCCAGGGCCCGGACCGTTTCGCGCACGTGGCGTTCGGTGAACCGGTGGCTCATCGCGTGGGAGCCGTCGCGCAGGGTGGTGTCCGTCAGGCGGACGCTGTAGTTCGGGGTTGTGGGGGTGGTGTCCAGGGGGGCGGTCATGGCTGGCTCCTAGTTGTTCGTGGTGCCGGCGGTGGCCAGCGCGGCGCTGTCCATCTTCTCGGCGAGCAGGTCGGCGGTGCGGGTCGCGGCCGCGGTGATGATGTCCAGGTTCCCGGCGTACTCGGGCAGGTAGTCCGCTGCGCCCTTGACCTGGACCCAGACGCCCACGCGCCCGGCCCCGTTCCAGTCCGCCCGGGCGGTGTCGAACTGCGGCTCGACACGCAGTTCGTAGCCGGGGACGTAGTCGCGGATCTTTTCGGCTGCCTCATGGATGGCGGCGCGGATGGCATCCTGGGTTTGACCCGGTTCGGCGGCCTCGGCGGGGATGGCGCAGTAGATGGTGTTGCGCATGATCATGGGCGGCTCGACCGGGTTGATGATGATGATGGCCTTGCCGCGCGCCGCGCCGCCGATGACTTCCAGGGCTTTGGCGGTGGTTTCGGTGAATTCGTCCACGTTGGCGCGGGTGCCCGGGCCGGCGGACTTGGAGGCGATCGAGGCGACGATCTCGGCGTACTCGACCGGGACCACGGAGGAGACCGCGGCCACGATCGGGGTGGTGGCCTGGCCGGCGCAGGTGATCATGTTCACGTTCATGGTGTCCTCGAGGGAGTCGAGGTTGACCACCGGGGCCAGGTACGGTCCGACGGCCGCCGGGGTCAGGTCGATCGCGCGGATGCCGGCTGCCCGGTACTTGGGCGCGTTGGCGGCGTGGGCCTTGGCGGAGGTGCATTCGAACACGAAGTCCGGCTTGTCCTCCTGGGCCAGCAGCCAGTCCACGCCCTCGGCGGAGACGGTCACCCCCAGGCGTGCCGCGCGGGCCAGGCCGTCCGAGTTCGGGTCGATGCCGATCATGTACTTGACTTCGAGGTTTTTGCTGCGGCGCATGATCTTGAACATCAGGTCGGTGCCGATGTTGCCGGAGCCGACGATCGCGGCAGTCTTCTTAGCCATGGAAAATTCCTTTGCTTGGTGCCGGCAGGGCGGTGCGTGCCGGCAGGGGCGGTGCGTGCCGGGTCAGATGAAGTGGATGCTCAGGGACCCCAGGTCCCCGAAATCGGCGGTCGCGCTGCTGCCGGCGACGACGGGCAGGGCCTTGGTGAAGGAGCCGGGCAGGATGAGCTGGCCGGCCTCCAGGGCCACGCCCTGGGCGCCCAGGACGTTGGCCAGCCAAGCCAGCGGGGCGACCGGATCGCCCATCACGGCCGCACCGGTGCCGGTCTCGCGGGCCTGGGTCTGGCCGGAGGGGCCGTTGATGAGCAGCGTGCATTCGACGCCGGCCAGATCGGCCACCGCCACGTCCAGGGCGGCGGTCCCGACGGCGATCGCCCCGCAGGAGGCGTTGTCCGCGACCGTGTCCACCAGGCGGATGTCCCAGTCGGCGATCCGCGAGTCGATGATCTCGATCGCCGGATACACCGCCCCGATCGCCGCGGCGGCCTGTTCGACGGTCACCCCGGGCCCGGACAGGGTCTGGCTGAGCACGAACCCGAACTCGGGCTCGACCTTCGGGGCGATGAACCCGGCCGCCGGGATCCGGGCGTGATCGGAAAAGACCATGTCCTCGAAGAAGAACCCGAAGTCCGGCGCGTCCACACCCAGCTGGGCCTGCATGGCCAGCGAGGTCAGACCGACCTTCCGGCCGGCCAGCACCCGCCCGGCCGCCAGATGCCGGCGCAGCTGGAAGGTCTGCACGGCGTAGGCATCCTCCAGGTCCATGTCATCGAGGCGGTTCCGCAGCGGGGCCACGGGCTCCAATGTCAGGGTTGCCTGGAGCAGTTCGTCAGCGAAGTGCTCCAGGAGGGGCATTGTGGTTGGGGGGTTCATGGGACTCCATTCTTTGCTGAAGGCCTTCCGGATTGCTCTTACTGGATGTCGAATCTGCAGTAGGAACCCGGAGGCTGGCGGCTCTGGGAATTCCTTCCCAGGCCGAGTTTGATTGTGCGGTCTTGTCCGTCATACTCCAAGCATGCGTACCGCTGAATGGAACCAGTCGTCTTCAGTGCTGGAACGTGCGGCGTTGATCCTCGGGGCTTTCCGGGTTGAGGACAGGACTCTCGGAGTGTCCGAACTTGCGCGCAGGACCGGATTGGCCAAGTCGACCGTGTCACGGCTGACGTCTGAGCTGGTCCGCCTGCAGTATCTGGAACGGCACGGTTCTTCGCTTCGACTCGGTCTTGCTCTGTTCGAACTGGGCCAGCTGGCGGCCACCCCGAAGGAACTGCGCAGGCGGGCCATCGGGATCATGGCGGACCTGCGCAACGCCACCGGACAGACGGTTCACCTAGCGGTACTGGACGGGGTCGAGGTGGTCTACATAGAAATCCTGAGGGGACGGGGCACGCCGCCGTTGCCGTCGCGGGTGGGCGGGCGGATGCCCGCCCACGCCACGGCCGTGGGTAAGGCAATGCTCGCGTTTTCCCCTCAGGTCGTCCTTGAGGACGTCCTCGAACACGGTCTTGAACCGGTCGGCCCCAGCGCCATCACCGATGAGAAAACCCTGCGCAGGGAACTGGCTGACATCGCGGCCACCGGCCTGGCACACGAACAGAATGAGTCCGCGGCAGGTAGTTGCTGTGTTGCCAGCCCGGTGGTGGATGCCGGCGGCGCACTCGTGGCGTCCTTGTCCGTATCCGGCAACCTAAGCCACCTGGACATTGATCGCGTTGCCCCGGCCGTGCGCACCGCAGCCTTGGCTTTGGGACGCCAGTTGCCGCGTAACAGTGTTCTTGGCGAGGGCTGAGCGCCGGGCGGGTTTGCAACAACCCGTCCGGCGCAGGCAGCCCGGCAGAGGCCGGACATCCTATTTCAGCACCGCCGTCGTGACGCCGAAACCGGCAATGTATTCCTTGATGGGTTTGTAGAACTCGTAGGTGACCTCGTACTCGCCGCAGGCGCGCAGCGCGGAGTAGGCGGCGACCCAGGTGCGCACCTCGTGGGAGGAGTGTCCGGCGACGGCGTCCATCCCGTCGGCGGTGTAGGCGTCGAAGTCCTCCACCTTCCCGGACCTGCAGACCTGAAGGAAGGCGCGGTCCCATTCGGGGTTCAGGTCCATGATGTCCGCCTCACCGGCCGCGAACGCTTCGGCGGTGGCGATGGTCTTGGCCTGGCGGGCGGCGCGGGCCTCGGGGGTGGGGTGGCGGCCGTTGGTCAAAAACGCGCGCTGCTCGGGAGTGGCGGTGGCGATCTGGGGGACCGGCGGGTCGTGGGACAGGCCGCCCGAGCCGATGAACAGGACCTTCTTGTCACTGTTGCGGAAGTACTCGCCGATGGCCTGGCCGAACCGGCGCACGCGGGAGACCTTGGTGAACGGGCGGGCGACGGAGTTGACGAAGACCGGGATCACCGGAGTCGCATCCAGCCCGCCGAAGATGATCTCCAT
>NZ_JBNHIC010000038.1:0-36634 GCF_059092905.1 Arthrobacter sp. B0427-1-12
GGCCCCACCCTGGCTGGGTGGGGCCGCAACGGATGAACCGTATTGCTTGCCGGCTTGGCTTACGGGGCTGCTACCTCGGCGTCCGCCTCAGCATCGGCGTCGGCCGCTGCGTCACCGTTGGCCGCTGCGTCACCGTCGGCCGGTGCGGCAGCATCAGCCGCCGGGGCCGCCGGTGCTGCGGGATCCTGGATGGTGCCGAACAGTGCGTTCCAGCGGAACATGAAGGCAGCCATCGCGTCGCGGTTCACCGGGGAGGTCGGACGGAAGGTACCGTCCTCGTAGCCCGTGGTGATCTTGATGCCTTCCGAGGCCAGCCAGGCGATTTCCTTGTAGAACTGGTTGTCGGTTGCCAAGTCCGGGAACGGGGAGACCGCCGGAGCCGTGAACGCAGGCTCCCCGGCGAGCCGGTACAGGAAGGCCGCCATCGCGTCGCGGTTGACGGCTTCATACGGGTGGTAGCCCAGGTCCTCGAAGCCGTTGGTGATCGCCTGCTGTTCCAGCCATGCGATCTCGGTGTAGAACTGGTTGGTCGTCGGGACATCCGCGAACGGCGAGACCGCCGGGTCTACGAAGGCGGGTGAACCCTGCAGGCGGTAGATGAACGCGGCCATGGCGTCGCGGGCTACCGGCGTGGTGGGCCGGTAGGTGCGGTCGTCATAGCCGGTGGAGATGCCGTTGGCGTGCATCCAGTTGATCTCGGCCAGGAAGGGGTTGTCCGAGGCCACGTCCGGGAAGGCAGACGCCGGCGGGGCCAGCTTGCCCTGGACCAGGAATAGGTTCGTTTCCATGCTCACGTCAGCACCTTCGACCCGGAAGAAGTTGGTGTCATACGGGCTGCCGGTTACGACGTGCGGAACGTTGGGGTTGCCCACGTAGCCTTCCGGTGCGCCGGTGTCCCAGGTCAGGAACGGGCCCACCCGGCCGGTCAGCGCCCGGTCGAAAGCGGCGCCGGCGCAAGGGATGTCGAAGCATCCGACGTCGTCGGTGAAGTTGATCGTTCCGTCGACGTCGGCGACCAGTTCCTCCACGCCGTACGGGTGCGTGATGGTGTAGGTGGCGTTGGGGGTCAGCCCGTCCACCCGGATGCGCAGGCGGTTGAAGACGGTCTGTTCTCCGGCGGCAGGGACTTCATTGGCGAAGGCGTACTCGGAGGCCATGATGATGGAGCCGGTGGCCGTACCGCTGGTCACGTCGGCTTCGCCGGCCCACCAGAATGCCTCACCGGGGAAGTTGCCCGGGATGGACAGCGGGGCAGCCGGGTTGGGGATTTCAAGGATGGCAAGGCACATCGGGTCGTTCAGGCACAGTTCGAGCCGCACGCCGTTCTTGTCTTCGTACCAGGCCGGAGCGCCGGTGGCCGGATCGACCGGGCCGGCGGCGGCCAGGCCGCCGTTGGGGGCGGGCTCGCTGACGGTGATTGCGTTGGCGGGAACGGCCAGCATCGGTGCCATCATTGCTACGGCGGTGACGGCGAGGGCCAGGCGGCGGCCACGCCGCGCGGAACGATTCTGGTCGGTGCGGGGACGGTAGGTGTTCATTGCAGTTCTTCTCCTCATAGCGGGTAATGAAGGGAAACCGCTATCTCCGGCGGTTGCCTGCTGAAACTCTGACGGGCCATGCTTGTAAAAATCCTTGGACGGGAAATTTGGTTGTTAACCATGGGTTACACCAAGGGCTGGACTGATGCCTTTGAGGCGGGGAAAGCACGCTTGCCGGGGGGCGCTACCGTTGAGGTATTGCTGATTCCAGAGGGAGAACCATGGTGCGCCGCTTTGCCGGAATGATGCTGATCGCGATCATGGCCGCCGTCATAGGTTTGGCCGTTCCGGCCGCGCCGGCGAGTGCAGCGACCGCAATCGAGCAGCGGTACCAGCAGCTCGGCGGTCCCGGCGGGACTTTGGGCCGCGCGCAGGGCGGAGAAGTCTGCGGTCTGCGCAACAGCGGGTGCGCGCAGCAGTATGAGCGCGGCGTCATCTACTGGTCGCCGGCCTCCGGTGCGCAGGCGGTGTGGGGCGCCATCCGCGGGACCTGGGCAGTGCATGGCCTTGAGCGCGGCGGTCTGGGGTATCCGGTGACCGGCGAGCGATGCGGGATCCGCGACGGCGGCTGTTACCAGTGGTTCCAGGGTGGTCTGGTGATGTGGTCCCCGGCCTCCGGTGCGCATGCTGCCTGGGGTGCGATCCTGAACGCCTGGGCGGCGCAGGGCTACGAGCGCGGCGGTCTGGGGTATCCGGTGACGGGCGAGCGATGCGGGATCCGCGACGGCGGCTGTTACCAGTGGTTCCAGGGTGGTCTGGTGATGTGGTCCCCGGCCTCCGGTGCGCATGCTGCCTGGGGTGCGATCCTGAACGCCTGGGCGGCGCAGGGCTACGAACGCGGCCCGCTGGGCTACCCCGCCAACGGCGAACTGTGCTTCACCGGCGGCACCGTAACCTGCCGGCAGTCCTTTCAGGGCGGGCTCATCACGTGGAATCCGCAGACCGGCGCGTCCGTAACCCTGGGCACCGATCGGGCGGACAGCACGGCCGTCGTGGTTAACAAGCAACGGCCGCTCAGCCCCGCGGATTATGCGCCGGCCGCCCTCGCACCTATTGCCGGGCAGACGCTGCAGGCCGAAGCGGCCGGCCAGTTCCGCCGACTGATGCTGGCCGCCCAGGCAGCCGGCGTGCCGATGACCGCGGTCAGCGGCTACCGCACCTACCAGACGCAGGCCTCCCTGTACGCGTACTACATAAGCGTGTACGGACAGGCCGCTGCGGACTCTATCTCCGCCCGCCCCGGCTACAGCGAGCACCAGACTGGTCTGGCGATCGATATCGGCAATCCCAACGGCGCCTGTGCACTGCAGGGCTGCTTTGAGGGAACTCCGGCGGGCGCCTGGGCAGCCCAGAACGCGTACCGCTATGGGTTCATCGTCCGGTACCCGAGCGGATACACCGGAGTGACCGGCTACGCGTACGAGCCGTGGCACCTGCGCTATGTCGGTCCGGGAATTGCCGCGGACATGCGCAACCGCGGCATACCCACCATGGAGCAGTACTTCGGGCTGCCGGCGGCGCCGAACTACTGACCCCCGGTCCCGCCGGGAGACTTTTCCACAAGAGACGAAACAGTTCACCTGCTGTTTCCTTGTTCGCCTACGCTGTGAGGGAAACCTGCCGCAGCCTGCGTCACCGGTCTGCGGACTATTCCTACTCAGCGTCCGCGTGGCGCATGGGGGTCAGCTATGGACGCAGTGCGGATTGTCGAAGACGAGGTGCGGGAGCTCATCCGCCGGCGCGGCATCGACCCGTCCAGCCAGGGCAGCGAGGTCCGCCGGCTGGTGGAAGCAGCCGTCAATGACTACGACGAGCGTTCCCTCCTGGGCGCACTGCCGCCCCTTGGCCAGCTGGAACGGGCGCGCCGGCACGTGTACGACGCCGTTGCCGGGTTCGGCGCCCTCCAGCCGCTGCTGGACGACCCACGATCGAGGAGGTTTGGCTCAACTCGCCGACGGAAATCTATGTCGCCCGAGGCGGGGAATCGGAACTCACTTCCCTGACGCTGACCGAGCAACAGGTCCGCGACCTGGTGGAACGGATGCTCAAATCATCCGGCCGGCGCCTCGATCTGTCGTCGCCGTTCGTTGATGCCGCCCTGCCGGACGGTTCCCGCCTGCACGTCGTTATCCCGGATGTGACCCGCCGGCACTGGGCAGTCAACATCCGCAAGTTCATCGCCAAGGTATGACTGTGCTCCTGGGCCTGGTGTTGGGTGTCGGACTGTTCCTTGTCTGGTGGTCATGCTGGGATGAGCCCTCGAAGGCCGCCCGGACGGTCCGCTCCGGCCAGCTGGACGATCTGCTGCGCCAGGCCGGGATCGAAAGGGTCACCCCAACCGGACTGCTTTCCAGCTGCGCCGCAGTGGGGATCTTCGTGCTGCTGCTGTTCTTCCTCTTCACGCGTTCGGCCCCGATCGCGTTCTGCTTCGGGTTGTTCGGAGCCTGGCTGCCGCTGGCGGTGGTACGCTGGCGCGCCAAGCGGCGCAGCGCTTCGCTGCGCGAACTCCGGCCGGACGCCGTCGACCATCTGCGCTCAGCCATCCGGGCGGGCCTGTCGCTTCCGGAGGCACTGATCCAGCTGGGGGGAGAAGGGGCCTGAGGAGCTGCGCGGACCGTTCCGGGAGTTCGGAGCGGATTACCGGGCAGGCGGCCAGTTCGACCATGCTCTGGCCGGACTGAAGATGCGGCTCGCGGATCCGACCGCGGACCGAATCGTCGAAGCGATCCGGATAACCCGTGAAGTCGGAGGGTCGGACCTAGGCCGGCTGCTCGGTACCCTCGCCGAGTTTCTGCGCGATGCGGCACGGACCCGAAGCGAACTCGAGGCCAGGCAGTCCTGGACGGTCAACGCGGCACGTCTTGCCGTTGCCGCACCGTGGATCGTGCTGATGCTGCTGGCCACCCGGCCCGAAGCCGTCGCGGCCTACAACTCTGCAGCGGGTTCCTTTGTGCTGCTGGGCGGTCTGGTCGTATCGGTCGGCTGCTACCGCCTGATGCTGAGGATCGGCGCCCTTCCAGAGGATGAGCGGGTGCTTCGCTGATGGGGATCGCGGTAAACGGTTTGTTGGTGTGGTCCCTGCTGACCGGCGGTGCGCTCGGTGCGGGCCTGTGGCTGACTTTTGTCCGGCTGCCGGTCATGCGCCAACAGCGCTTTGTGGACCGGATTGCGCCCCAGCTGAAGTCGGTGGATGTGCAAAGCCGGCTGCTGCGCACCGGCCCGGCCAATATCACCCCGTTTGGTCCGCTCGAACGCATCGTGCGTCCGGTGCTGCACGACGCCGTCGGCTGGCTGAACCGGTTTAATCCGGCTACCGGAGTGCTGGTCAAGCGCCTGGCGCAGGCCGGGAAATCGCAGAGTCCGCTGGATTTCCGCGCCGAACAGATTATCTGGGCGGCGGCTGGGCTCGTGATGGGAGCCGCGCTGGCTGTGCTGACTGCAGCGGCGGGCAATTTCAACGTGCTGCTGGCCCTGATCCTTGCCTTGGGCGGCGCCGCAGCCGGTTTCATGCTGCGGGACTACCTGCTGACGCTGCAGATCAGTAAACGGGAGGCCAGAATGCTGGCGGATTTCCCGAGCCTGGCGGACATGATGGCCCTCGCTGTCAGTGCGGGGGAAAGTGCCACCGGGGCCCTCGAGCGGATCTGCCGTACGGCGAACGGCGAGCTGGCCGGCGAGTTCGGCCGCGTCCTGGCCGCCACGCGATCGGGAACGCCGTTGCTGGCAGCCCTGCGCGAGTTCTCCAACCGCACGCAATTGGCCCCATTGGTCAGGTTCGTGGACGGCATTACGGTGGCCGTGGAACGCGGCACGCCGCTGGCTGACGTGCTGCGTGCGCAGGCCCAGGACGTCCGGGACATGGCCAAGCGCGACCTGATGGAATCGGCCGGCAAGAAGGAGATCGGCATGATGGTTCCGCTGGTCTTCGGTGTCCTGCCGCTCACGGTGTTGTTCGCCGTCTATCCGGGCATTGCCCTGATCTACCTGGGTTTTTGAATCATCACGCACCTACGGCAAGTCTCGACTACAAGAGGGGAAACCATGGAAAAGAAATTCAGGAACTTCGGACTCGTTGCCGCAGTCCAGCTAATCCTCGGCGCCTTCGCCGCGCGGGTAGCTGCCGCCCTGGCCGCGGACAGCGCAGAGGACGGCAAGGAACGCGGCGACGTGCCGCGGTGGGTCATGATCACCTTGATGTCCGCTGTACTGGTGGCAGCGCTGCTCGCGGTCGCGGGGCCCGCACCTGAGGACCTGTTCCTGCAGGCCATCAACCAGGTCAAGCCGTAGGTGCCCCGGCTTGTCCTGCGTGCCCGGCAGGGATCGGCTGGGTGCCGCCTGGGCGCCGAGAGCGGGGCAGCTACGGTGGACTTCGTGCTGGTCGGCGGCCTGCTGACGGTAATCTTCGTGTCCATCATCCAGCTGGCCCTTGTCCTGCACGTCCGGAACACACTGATTGACGCGGCGGCCTCCGGGGCGCGGTACGGAACGTTGGCTGACCGCAGCGCCGCCGATGCGCAGCAGCGGACGGCGTCACTGATCGCCGGCAGCCTGAATCCGCCCTTTGCCCAGGACGTGGCCGTCGGCGAGTCCGAACTCCAGGGTCTGCGGACATTGCAGGTCACCGTGCGGGCGCCCTTTCCGGTGCTCGGCCTGCTGGGGCCGGCCGGAATGATGGAGGTGAGCGGGCATGCTGCGCTCGTACGCTGAGGGCCTGGCGGGAGCGCTGCAACGGCGGCTCCGGACCGCCCTGTGCCGGGGGGATCCCGCCGGGGCCCAGGAGGGCGGCGCCGTCGTCGAATTCACCTTCCTGGGTACGCTCATGCTGATTCCGGTGGTCTACCTGATCCTTACCGTCAGCCAGCTCCAGGCCGGTTCATTCGCCGTCGTCGGCGCGGCGGACCAGGCGGCCAAAGTCTATGCAGCGTCGGAAAACGTGGCGGAGGCGGAAACGCGGGCCCGGCAAGCGGCCGATCTGGCCATGACCGACTTCGGTTTCGAGGCCTCGCACGCGGCGATGGAGGTCGTCTGTGCACCGGCGGCCTGCCTCGAGCCTGCCTCCAGCGTGACGGTCCGGGTCCAGCTGCGCGTACCGCTGCCGCTCGTTCCGACCATGCCTGGACTTTCACTGTCTGCGGCGACGGTCGATTCAACCGCAACGCAGACGGGGGGCAGGTTCCGGTGAGGCAGCCGGGGGAGCGGACCGGGCGGACCCGGGCCGGGGAGACGTGCCGGGACCAGGACAGCCGGGACCAGGACAGCCGGGACGAGGACGGGCAGGTGATGATCCTGATCCTCGGCTACACAGTGCTCTCACTGCTGGTCGTGACGGTGGTGATGGCTGTCTCCGCCGTCTATATCGAGCACAAGAAACTGCTGTCGGTAGCCGATGGAGCTTCCCTGGCGGCTGCCGACGCCTTCGGGCTCGGGGAAGTGGCGGCCGCCGCGGAAGCTCCGGTTGCGATCCTTGACCGGGACAGCGTGCAGGGGTCGGTGCAGCGGTACCTGGACGCCACCGGTGCGCACAGCCGGTTCAGCCAGCTGGGCATCTCCGGCGAAACCGGAACGCCGGACAGCCGGACAGCGCACGTGGCCTTGACCGCCGTCGTGCATCCGCCGGTGGTCAACCTACTGGTGCCGGCCGGCATTCCCATCACCGCGGTGAGTGATGCGCGGTCGGAACTGACCCGCTAAGGCGCCGGCAGGGAGCACCAGCAGGAGGAGGCGTCACGCCGGCGGTTCACCGCCCGGGGGCACCATGGCCCCGGCGCCCACGGTGTCCCCGGCCGCGGCGCGGCTTTCGGGGCCGAGCACCGTGATGTCGCCGGCACCGCCGACCGTCGAACCGCTGCCGGCGGCAGCGCCGGCGTCGGCAATCATCCGGGTCAGCCGCGCGCCTTCCGCAGCGCACGCGCCGTGCAGCAGGACCGAATCAGTGACCGTCGCGCCGGTTTCGACGACGGCACCGGGCCCGATCACGCTGCGCACCACCGTGCCACGCACCGTTGCACCCGCGCAGATGAGGCTGTCCGCCACTTCGGCACCGGCGGCGATGAAGGCCGGCTTCAGCTGCGGACTGGCTGTGACCACCGGCCACGCTGGATCATCTGTTTCCACTCCGGTTCCGGCCAGCAGTTCCATGTGGGCTTCCCAGTAGCTCGCGACTGTTCCCACATCCCGCCAGTACCCCTCGAAGCGGTGCTCGGCGACGGATTCATGTTCCACCAGATAGGGAACCAGGCTGTGGCCGTAGTCCTGCAGGCCGTCTTCCTTCCGGGCCAGCAGCTCCATCGTGTCGAGCAGCACCTCACGGTCGTAGAGGAAAACCTCGGCCGTGACAAGGTCCGTTTTCGGCTGCTTCGGCTTGTACTCGAAACCGGTCACGCGCCCGCCGGCCGCTTCCACCACGCCGTACCGGGAGGCATCGCCGTCCACCTTGGTGGTCACCATGGTCAGGGCCGCCCCGGTCCGCAGATGGGTGTTGACGACGTCCCGGTAGTCGAGCGTATACAGATGGTCTGCGCTGAGGACCAGGACCAGATCAGGAGCGAACTCGCGGATCAAGGACGCCTGCCGGTACAGCGCGTCGGCGTTGCCCTCGGCGAATCCTTCGCCGTCGCCACCCTGGTAGGGCGGCAGGATCCGCAGCCCGCCATGGGTCCGGTCGAGGTCCCACGGCCGCCCATTGGCGATGTGGTCGTTGAGTGAGTACGGCAGGTACTGCTCCACGACCCACACATCGGGGATGTGGCTGTGCTTCAGGTTGGACAGCGGAAAGTCGATCAGCCGGTAGTTGCCGGCCACGGGCAGGGACGGTTTGGCACGCTGGTCGGTCAGCACTCCGAGGCGGCCGCCCGGGCCACCGGCCAGGATGATGGCCAGGATCGTGGGTCTGCTCATGTCGGCTCCTCACCTTTGCTGTCAGCAGCAGCCCGGCTGCTGCAACCTCACTCGTGACGAGGCTAGCAAACCGGGATTCCAGCGACCCGGCTGCCGATCACGGCCAGAAGCTGCCCCAGCGTGGGAGCACCGGCGGCGCGGAAGAGTTCGCGCGTACCGTCAGTCAGCACGATGGTCGGCGTGGAGCGGACGTCCCAGCGCTCGCCGGCGCCGGGGTCCGAGGCGACGTCGAACTCACGGACCTCCAAGGCGGGCAGCAGCTCCTGGGCGCGGACCAGGACCCGGCGGGCCGCGGTGCAGGGCGCGCAGAATGCGGAAGCGAAGAAGAGCACGCTCGGGAGGTCCGGCCCGGTTGCTTCCGGTGGTGCGCCTGCCGCCGTCGTCAAATTTCTGCCTTCCTTCCGGGTCCGCCACGGACATAGAGTGCAACAGCGGGCGCAGGTCCCGGCATTCCCGCCATAGCGTACGCTTGAATAACCATGGCAGAAATTGATTTTCCCGCAGAGATCCGCGCCCTCCGCGCCACCTATGAATCGATCGAATCAGTATCGGACGTCGACGCCATCAAGGCGGACATCGCCGAGCTGAGTGAGAAGGCAGGCGCGCCGGACCTGTGGGACGATCCGGCGGCAGCACAGAAGATCACCTCCAGGCTGTCCCACCGCCAGTCCGAACTGGAGCGGCTGGAAAAGCTGCAGGGCCGCATCGACGACCTCGAGGTGCTGGTGGAGCTGGCCCAGGATGAGGACGACGCCGACTCCCGGGCGGAGGCGGCCAGGGAACTGCAGGCGCTGCGCAAGGCGCTTGAGGAGCTGGAAGTGGTCACGCTGCTCTCCGGCGAATACGACGAGCGTGAGGCCGTCGTCACCATCCGTTCCGGCGCCGGCGGCGTCGACGCCGCAGACTTCGCCGAGATGCTGCTGCGCATGTACCTGCGCTGGGCAGAGCGGCACGGCTATCCGACCGCTGTACTGGACACCTCCTATGCGGAGGAGGCGGGGCTGAAATCCGCCACCTTCGAGGTCAAGGCGCCCTTCGCTTTCGGCACTCTGTCGGTGGAGGCCGGAACGCACCGCCTGGTGCGGATCAGCCCGTTCGACAACCAGGGCCGCCGCCAGACCTCCTTCGCCGCCGTCGAGGTCATTCCGCTGATCGAGCAGACGGACAGCATCGAGATCCCGGACAACGAGATCCGGGTGGACGTCTTCCGTTCCTCGGGGCCGGGCGGGCAGTCCGTCAACACCACGGACTCCGCCGTGCGCCTGACGCACCTTCCCACCGGGATCGTGGTCTCCATGCAGAACGAAAAGTCCCAGATCCAGAACCGTGCAGCGGCCATGCGCGTGCTGCAGTCCCGGCTCCTGCTGCTGAAGAAGGAACAGGAAGACGCGGAGAAGAAGGCGCTCGCGGGCGATGTGAAGGCATCCTGGGGCGATCAGATGCGCTCCTATGTGCTCAATCCCTACCAGATGGTCAAGGACCTGCGGACCGAGCACGAGGTGGGGAACACCGCCGCTGTGCTCGACGGCGAGATCGACGATTTCATCGACGCCGGCATCCGCTGGCGGGCCAACAGCCGCAACGCCGCGGTCTGATACCGCTCGCCTCAGGGGTCTGCCGGTCCGATGCACAGAAGGTGAATTCACCCACGACACGCCCGGCAGGCCGCCGGCTATGCCTTGACTGCTGGCTATAGTCGAGGAGCCGGTGGAATGTTTCCAACACAGAGGCCCTGGCGCCGGCAGCAGAATCTGGGCACGGAATAGTCATGATTAAATTCGACAACGTCACGAAGATCTACGATCGGCACTCACGGCCGGCGCTGGACAACATCACCCTCGAGGTGGATCGGAGTGAATTCGTCTTCCTGGTGGGCGCTTCCGGTTCCGGCAAGTCCACGTTCATCCGCCTCGTGCTGAAGGAGGACCGGGCCACCCGCGGCTCCGTCTACGTCGCCGGGCAGAATGTCGCCAACATTCCGAGCTGGCGGGTGCCCAAGCTGCGCCGCGGCATCGGTGTGGTCTTCCAGGACTTCCGCCTGCTGCCCCAGAAGACGGTATTCGCCAACGTCGCCTTCGCCATGCAGGTCATTGGCAAGAGCCGGGGCATGATCCGCCAGACGGTTCCCGAGGTGCTGAAGACTGTCGGCCTCGAGGGCAAGGAAAACCGCATGCCGCACGAGCTCTCCGGCGGCGAGCAGCAGCGCGTGGCCATTGCCCGGGCTGTCGTCAACAAGCCCGGCATCCTCCTGGCCGATGAGCCGACCGGCAACCTCGACCCGACTACGTCGATGGGCATCATGAACGTGCTGGACAAGATTAACCAGCACGGGACGACGGTGGTCATGGCGACCCACGACGACGACATCGTCAATACGATGCGCAGGCGGGTAGTGGAGCTGCACCACGGCAGCGTAATCCGTGACGAAGCCCAAGGTATTTACGAGGGATCCAAATGAGACTTGCTTTCATACTAGGGGAAATAGGTTCGGGCCTGCGCCGGAATCTATCGATGGTGGTCTCGGTGATTCTCGTGACATTCGTTTCGCTTACCTTCGTGGGGGCGGCCGGCCTGCTGCAGATGCAGATCGGCCAGATGAAGGGCTACTGGTACGACAAGGTACAGGTGGCCATCTTCCTGTGCGTCGACACTTCGACGGCGGCAACGTGCTCCGCCGGACCGGTAACGGACCAGCAGCGTGCCGACATTGAACAGGCGCTGCATGCGCCGGCCATGACGCCGTACATTTCCACCGTCGAATACGAATCCCAGGACCAAGCGCTGGGGCATTTCAAGGAGCAATTCGCCAATTCGCCGATCGTGGATTCAGTGACGGCGGACCAGCTTCCGGAGTCCTTCCGGGTGAACCTCGTGGACCCGGAGAAGTACGAGGTCATCAATGAAGCGTTTTCCTCCATGCCGGGCGTGGAGGTCGTGATCGACCAGCGTGAGCTGCTGGAACAGATTTTCTCCGTGATGAACGGTGCGTCCCTGGTGGCGGTGGCCATCGCCGCGGTGATGATCGTCTGTGCCATCCTGCTCATCGCCACCACTATCCGGCTCTCCGCCTTCAGCCGCCGGCGTGAAACCGGCATTATGCGACTGGTCGGTGCTTCCAAGTCGGTGATCCAGCTGCCATTCGTCCTGGAGGGCGTCATCGCGGCAGTCATCGGGGCCCTGCTGGCCTCCGTCACCCTGTGGGCCGTCTCGCACTTCTTCATCGGCGACTGGCTGGCGAATCAGTATCCCGATACTGCGTTCATTTCATCCAGCCAGGTGCTGCTGATAGCTCCGGGGCTCCTGCTGCTGGGCGCCTTGCTCGCCGGAGCTTCCTCGATGCTGACGCTGCGGCGTTACCTCAAGGTTTAAAGTAATGTTCGGCGCGCGCTTCACTGCAAGTACCACCGCATCAGGAAAAGGGACGATGAACCGTAACACTGCATCCCGCCGCAAGTGCCTGTCCAGGTCCGTGCTGAGTACGGCGATGGCGGCCGTCCTGGCGTTTTCGCTGGGCGCGGGTGGAGCACACGCCGACGAGCTCGACGACCGCAAGGCGGCGTTGGAGAGCGAAATCGCCAAGGTGCAGCAGTCCATCGAGTTCCTCGATGCGGACATCGCCAGGACCATCGCCGAACTGAAGATGTTCCAGGGGCAGCTGCCGGCGGCGCAGCAGGCGCTGGCGGATGCCGAGGGCCGCGTTGTCACGGCCACCAATGAAGTCAACGCGCTGGCAGCCCGCGTCGAACTGGCGCAGGAAACCAAGGACAACATCACCCGGCAACTGGATCAGGACCAGGCCCAGATGGCCGATACGAAGAAGGTTATCGGCCAGATCGCGACGCAGGCGTACAAGAACGGCGGTGTTCCTTCCAACCTTTCCCTGTTCTTCGGCAACCGCGGCTCGGACAGCCTGACCGATTCGATGGGGCTGGCCGGACAGGCCCTGCGCAGCCAGACCGCGACCATGGACAGCCTGGCCCAGCAGAGCGCGACGAATGCGAATTCCGAGGCCCGCCTGGCCGCTGTGGAGGAGGAGATCCGGGGCCTCAAGGCCCAGGCGGATGCAGCCCTGGCAACCGAGCAGGAAGCACGCGATGCGGCGGCGGCCGAAAAGGCCAAGGTGGACCAGCTGATTGCCGATACATCACGGCTGTCCGACGAACTGCAGGCCAAGCGCCCCGAGATCGAGGCGCAGCTGGCGGCAACCGAGGCTGCCCACCAGCAGGTCCAGAACGAGATCGCCGAACGCCAGCGCCGCGAACGGGAGGCATGGTTGGCGGCCCAGGCTGCAGCCGCCGAAGCCGCGCGCGCCGCCGCCGAGGCGGAGGGCCGTCCTGCCCCCGCCCCGCCGGTCACCACCGGCAGCCCCTCGGCCTTCGGCCTGCGCCACCCGGTGCCGGCGAGCATCCCGATCACCTCCGGTTACGGCTGGCGTCCGACGCCGGTCGGCACCGTTGATTTCAACGGCACCGGAGGCTACACCCACACCGGCATCGACTTCGGTACGCCCTGCGGTACGCCGCTGTACGCTCCGGCGGCCGGCGAGATCTGGTACGCGGACTCGTACGTGCTGCCGGGCGCAGGCAACCGGATCGTCATCAACCACGGCGTGGTGGAGGGCAACTCCTTGGCCACGAACTACTACCACCTCACCAACTACGTGGTGAGTGCGGGCGACAAGGTCAGCGCCGGCCAGCTCATCGGCTATACCGGAACCACCGGCAACTCCACGGGCTGCCACTTGCACTTCGAGACCAGCCTCAACGGTACGCTCGTCGATCCGAGGGGACTGCTCTAGCCGGGCTCGTGCCGGCAGGCTCGGCACGCCTGTCGCGCCCTGCGGTGTGCTTCCTCCGGCAGATGCTCCATCCGGTAGACTGGGATACTGTTTCCAACCTAGCGAGGAGAGTCGACCGTGCCCAAGGAAAGTGGCCGTAAGGCAGTGGCCACCAATCGGAAGGCCCGGCATGATTACCACATTCTGGATACCTATGAGGCCGGAATGGTCCTGATGGGCACCGAGGTGAAGTCCCTGCGTGAGGGACGGTCGTCCCTGGTGGACGGTTTTGCCACCTTCTACAACGACGAACTGTGGCTCGAATCCGTCTATATTCCCGAGTACCTCAACGGCAGCTGGACCAATCACGCCGCCCGCCGCCGTCGCAAGCTGCTGCTGCACCGCGAGGAACTGACCAAGATTGCCCAGAAGACGCGCGAATCGGGCTTTACGATCGTTCCGCTGCAACTGTACTTCGTGGACGGCCGGGCCAAAGTGGAGATTGCTATCGCCCGCGGCAAGAAGGACTATGACAAGCGCCAGGCGCTGCGCGAGAAGCAGGACAGCCGCGAGGCCCAGCGCGCCATGCGGGAGAAGAACCTCGGCTGATCCGGGGCCGCTGCCAGGCGGGAATATCCCTCCGCGGCGGTGTGTTATGCTAGATGGTCCTGCAGGAATGCGGGATCGGTAACTGAATATTTTGGTAACTGAATATGGGGATGACAGGTTTCGACGATGTTAGTCGCGACAGGGGAAGCGGGCCGAGGATACAGGGTTATCTCGTAAACGCTCTCTGTAAAAAAATAAATGCTGAATCTAAGCAGCATGACTTCGCTCTCGCAGCCTAACCTGCGATAGCCAGTCCGTCAGCCCGGGTATGCTCTCGACCCGGTGACTGACGTCATTTAGGGAGCCACTGCTGGCAGCCTTCGCCGTTGGGGCTGCCGGGACTTTTAGACGGCTGGGCCCGGGCCAGCCACATGTTTGCATGATGGCTGGGGCCGAGAAATCCCGACGCAAACTGCGCCCGGAGAAGCCCTGACAACACGACATCGGACGGGGGTTCAATTCCCCCCATCTCCACTTCCGTTCCTTTCGGAACATGGCACAGCGCCCCGGCCTTCGGACCGGGGCGCTTTTGCATGCACGGCGGTAGGGTGCTGTCATGACGACGACGGCCCCGGGCACCGCCGGTGCCTCGCCGTCCGCACGCCGGACGGTGCTGCTGGTGGCTGTTCTTGCGTCGTTCATCGCGATCCTGGACGGCAATGTCGTGAATCTTGCCCTGCCGGCCATGGCCGGCGAGCTCGGCGGAGGACTGGCCTCGCAGCAATGGATCGTGGATGCCTACCTGCTGACGCTCGGGGCCCTGATCCTGGTCGCCGGCGCGCTTTCCGACGCCTATGGCCGCGTACGTGTCCTGCAGTGGGGCCTGGTCGGTTTTGCAGCCACCTCCGTGTTCTGCGGACTCGCCGCCACGGACACGATGCTGATCGCCGCGCGGGGCCTTCAGGGAATCGCCGGTGCACTGCTGGTGCCAAGCTCGCTGGCGCTGATCATGGCGGCCTTTCCGCCGGCCGATCAGGGCAGGGCGATCGGGATCTGGACTGCTTCCACGGGAGCAGCCACCATTGTCTCCCCGTTGATCGGCGGGGCGGCGGTGGACCTGCTGAGCTGGCGGCTGATCTTCTTCATCAACCTGCTGCCGTTCGCTGTCGCGATGCCGATGCTGGCCAGGCTCCGGGGCGAGGGCTTCGCTGCTCCGCCGCCGGCGAATGCCGCCGTCCGCGTGGACTACGCCGGTGCCGCCTTGGCTGTGATGGGGCTCGCCGGCCCGGTCTTCGCTTTCATCCACTCCGCCACAGCGGGCTGGCAGCATCCGTCCGTCTGGATTCCGCTGGCGGCAGGGGTCCTGGCGCTGGGGCTGTTCCTGAGGCATGAAGCCCGGACCGCCCGGCCGATGATGCCGCTCGGCCTTTTCCGGGAACGGAACTTCACGGCCGGGAATGTTGCCACCTTCGCCATCTACGGCGGGCTGTCCTTCGGCTTCCTGATCCTGGTGCTGTACCTCCAGCAGGTTGCGGGTCTGTCCGCGACGGCGGCCGGGGTCGCACTGTTGCCGAGCACGGTGATGCTGCTGGTGCTGTCGTCCGGTTTCGGTTCCCTTGCCGCCAGACATGGGCCGCGCTGGTTCATGGCCGGCGGCCCGATGCTGGCCGGGGCGGGCTTCCTGTGGCTGTTGTCTGTCCGGCCCGGATTGGACTACTGGTCGCAGGTGCTGCCCGGGCTCCTGGTGTTCGGCGTGGGGCTGGCCGTAACGGTGGCGCCGCTGACCGCTGCCATCCTGGGCGCCGTCCCGCCCGAGCAGGCGGGCATTGGATCGGCGGTCAACAATGCCGTGGCGCGCATTGCCGGCTTGGTCACGATCGCGCTGGCCGGCGTCGTCGTGGGTCCGGCGCTGGATCTTGGCGCTCTGCAGCGTTCGGTTGTGGCGACGGCGGCGCTGCTGTTCGCCGGTGGTATCGCCGCCGCCATCGGCATCCGGAATCCCGCCTCCGGGGACGGCAGGCTCAGTGCTCGGCGGTCAGCGAGGCGCTGAACAGGTCCAGCAGGGCCGGCATGCCGCCGGCCTCCATGGCACGGCGTTGGCGCTCGGCGCCGGTGCCGCGCTGCCACAGCGTCTCAATTCCCGCATCCGCCCAGTCCGCATCCCCTTCGTCCTCCAGCGCCGGCCGGATCCGCCGGATCAGGGCATCGATATGGCCGCGGGCGGGGACCAGGACGCCGGACTCCAGATCGACGAGTTTGCCGGTCAGGCCGTGCCGGCCGGCCTGCCACAGCGCGGCATCGAGCAGTTCGTCATCCGGCTTGGCATAGGGGCGGTCCGCCCGGACATCCTCGACGGCGGTGGCGACCAGGCCGCGGATCAGGGCACCCAGCAGCACGGCATCCTGTGCCTCCAGCTGGACGTCGCCGGCGCGGACTTCGAGCGTTGGGTAGTGGTCGGACAGCCGCGCCACCCAGGTGAGCACGCCGCGGTCGATGATGACGCCGATGTCCACCAGCCGCTGGATGCGCCGTTCATAGTCGTCGGCGTCGGCGAAGACGGGTGCGCAGCCCTGTACCGGCCAGCGCCGGTAGTGGACGATCCGCCAGCTGGCGAAACCGCTGTCGCGGTCCAGCCAGAACGGCGAGTTGGCGCTCAGCGCCACGATCGCCGGCAGCCAGGGCCGGATCCGGTTCAGGGCCTGGACTCCCGTTTCCTTATCCGGGATGCCCACATGCACATGCAGACCGTTGACGAACTGGTCCGCTACGATGCCCTTCGCACTGGCCTTCAGGTCGTGGTAGCGCTGCTTGTCAGTGATCTCCGGGTAGGACTCTTCAATCCGCGGTGCCGTGGCCACGGCGGCGGCCCGGACACCCGCCTTGCGCGCGGCCGCATCCAGGTTGCGGCGGAAATTGAGCAGGGATTCCTCGGCTTCCGTCAGCGTGGTGCAGACCGGAGTTGCGGTCTCGATCTGGCAGGTCAGCAGTTCACGCTGGATATCGTCGTTGGCCACCTGGGCCGAGCCTTCCAGTTCGGCTGACACCTTCTGGGCCACCGGCTCCGGCAGGCCAGTGATCGGGTTGAGGAGCAGGTACTCTTCTTCGATCCCCAGGGTTGTCACAGATTGTCTCCTTGCTGTCGGCCGAATGCACTGGTGACAGCCTAACTGCCCTCCCTGACAAGTGAGGAAGTGAAGAGGTCGACGACACTGTTCATGCCGCCGGCTTTCAGCGCACGGCGCTGCCGTTCCGCTCCCGTGCCGTCCCGGAACAACCGCTCGAAGCCGGCGCGGACGAAGTCGGCGTCACCCAGCCGCCGCAGGACCGGATCAAGGTGGTCCAGCAGCCGCCGGATCTGCTCCCGCGCCGGTATCCGGGAGCCATCGGCAGTGTTGAGCAGCTCGCCGGCCAGCCCGTGGCGTGCCGCCTGCCACAGCGCGATGTCAAGGAATTCCGGTTCCACGGCGGGGGAGGGGGCCAGATTGTCGTCCAGCGAGTGGATGACCAGGGCACGCACGACGGCGGCGAGCAGAACGCTGTCCCGTGCCTCGAGCTGCGAGTCGGGCGCACGGACCTCCAGGGTGGGGTAGTTCTCGGACAACCGTGCTGTCCAGCCGATGTGCCCGGTGTCCAGTACGACGCCGGTCCCCAGCAGCCGCTGCAGCCTGCGGTCGTAGTCCGCGGCGTCCGCGAATTCGGGCGGGGAGCCCTGGATTGACCAGCGGCGGTAGTGGATGGTGCGCCAGCTGGCGAAGCCAGAGTCACGGTCGTGCCAGAACGGCGAATTGGCCCCCACGGCGACGATGGTCGGCAGCCACGGCCGCAGCTGGTTCATCGCCCGCACACCGGCCTCCCGGTCCGGCACCCCCACATGGATGTGCAGGCCGTTGACATACTGGTCGGCCACGATACCGCGGGCATTCGCGGTGATGTCATGGTACCGGCGGGTATGGGCCACCCGCGCCGGGCACTCCGGCATCCTGGGTGCCGCGCCTACGCCGGCAGCACGCAGCCCTTCCCGGTGCACCGTGCGAGCCAGGTTGTGGCGGAAGCGGTTGAGCTCGCCCAGGGCTTCGGCCACGCTGGTGCAGACCGGTGTCGAGCTCTCCAGCTGGCAGGCCAGCAGCTCCTTCTGCGGTTCGGACGGGAGCGGACTGCCGCCGTCGTTCTTCATCGCCGCGGCGATCCGCTCCGCCGCCGGTTCCGGCATCGCGGTATGGCGGTCCAGCAGGAGGAATTCCTCCTCGATGCCGAAGGACACTGCCACCGCGGCACCTCCTTCGCTGATGCTGCATGGCTGTGTACTGAGCATATGCCGGTACGTCGCGGCGCTCTATAGCCGGCGGGCCAACGCAGGCGCTTAATCGAACAGGACCAGTCCCAGCGCGGCGGCGGCCAGGCCCAGGCCCAGGTTCAGCAGCACATTGGCGACGGCGGCGCGGCGCCTGCCCTCCTGCCAGAGCCCAACGGTGGCAACTGTCCAGGAACTGAAGGTCGTCAGTGCGCCGGCCAGCCCTGTGGTCAGCGCCAGATGAAAGCCGTGATCCGGAGCCGGGGCGGCAGCAGCCGTCCCGATGATGAAGGCACCGGTGATGTTGACCAGGAGTGTGGCATAGGGCCAGTGCCGGCTGGGCCGCGCCCCCGGGTGGCTCTGCTCCGGATCGGCCAGACGCCGTGCGGCGAAGCAGGAATCCAACGCGAAGCGCAGCAGGGCGCCGGCGATTCCACCAAGTCCGACGATGAGGGGAGTGATCAAAGCGCGCTCCCCGGAGTGCGGGCCGCCTGCCGCCCTGGCCTCCGGCCTCCGACGCGCCGGCCGAGGGCCAGTCCACCGGCCGCGGCCGCCAGGCCCAGCAGCAGCGACAGTCCAAGGTACAGCAGCCATGCTGGGTGCCGGCCGCCGGCCGCGAGCATATTTACGGCCAGCGCCAGTGCCGAAAAGGTGGTGAAGGAACCGAGCAGTCCCGGTCCCAGCCCGGCGCGGAGCCAGAACGGCGTACCGGGCCGCGCCGCCCACCAGGTGGTGAGGAAGCCAAGGACCAGGCTGCCCAGCACGTTGACAGCAAGCGTGGTCCAGGGCACGCCGGAGGGGGAGTCGGGCACGGCCAGTCCCAGGAAGTAGCGGGCTTCGGTCCCGGCCAGGCCGCCGCCGGCGACCGCCAGCCAGACCCGCAGCGATCCGGGGGAACGCGGCGAGGAGGGATTGCCTGGCCTTGTGCTGCCCGGTCTCATCCAGCCAATGTGCAGCCGGCGTGCGGCCGGCCGGTCCGGATCCACAATGCGGAGGCAAGCTCGTCGCCAAGGTCCAGTTCGCGGGCCCTGGCGCCTGTGCCGACCTTCACCACCAGCGAGCCGCCGAAGGGCCTGCGCCCGAGGATCTCAACGGTCTCATCCAGCTCGATCTGCTGCCGCTCCAGGAACCGCAGCAGTTCCGGATTGGCGTCGCTGATCCGGGTGATCGTGCCCAGGTGCCCCGTGTCGAGATCCTGCAGGGGATGGGCCGGGGGCAGCTCGATGCTGCCGTCCGCGGCGGGAATGGGATCGCCGTGCGGGTCCCGGTCGGGGTGCCCCAGCTTCTGCGCCATCCGTTCCAGGAAGAGCTCCGATACGGTGTGCTCCAGCAGCTCGGCCTCGTCGTGGACCTCGTCCCAGCTGTAGCCCAGTTCCCGGACCAGGAATGTTTCCAACAGGCGGTGGCGGCGCACCATGGACAGTGCCAGCGTGCGTCCGGAGGCCGTCAGCTCGACGGCGCCATAGGGTTCGTGGTCCACCAGGCCCAGATCAACCAGCTTGCGCACCATCTCGGAGACCGAGGAATTGGCCACTTCCAGCCGCGCGGCCAGCTGGCTCATGGTGATGGGCTTGTCCTGCCATTCGGTGAAGCTGTAGATCACCTTCACATAGTCCTGGACGCTGGCGGAATCGGTGCTGGCGGCGGCTGCCCGGCTGCCGTTCCGGGCTGCCCGGCTGCCGTTCCGGGCGGTGGGGCTCTTCCGGGCGGCAGGGCTCTTCCGGTCCGTGGACGTGCGGGGGGCCTGGCTTCGGCTGGGGGACATGCTCATACTCCGGTCAGTTCTCCGGTGGGTTCAGGGCAGGTGCGCGCCCGGCGGCGGCTGCGCCATTGCCAGACTACCCCGGTCCGGCGGGCGAACAGATATACGGCCAGGAACACTGTGGACTGGGACAGCACCACGGCGGCCCCCGTGGAAATGTCCAGATAGTAGCTGGCATAGATCCCTGCCACGGATGCCAGAGCGGTAATCACCGCGGCCAGGATCAGCATCCGGTCGAAGCGCCGGGTCAGCAGGAAGGCAGTGGCACCGGGGGTGATCAGCATGGCGACCACCAGGATGATGCCGACGGCCTGCAGCCCCACGACCACCGTCAGGGCCAGCAGACCCAGCAGCAGCGCCGAGAGCCAGCGGGTGTTCAGCCCGATGGCGTGGGCATGGGTGCGGTCGAAGGCGAAGAGTGTGAGGTCCTTGCGTTTGAACAGCAGGACGGCGAGGGTGACGGCGCCCAGGCCCAGGACCTGCCACAGCTCGTTTGCCGAGACGCCGAGGACGTTGCCGAACAGGATGTGGGACAGATCGGTCTGGCTGGGGGTGCGCGAGATGATGGCCAGACCGACGGCGAAGAGAGCGGTGAACACGACGCCGATGACAGTGTCCGACTTCAGCTTGGTGGTGGAGCGGACGATGCCGATCAGCGCGACGGCCCCCGCGCCGAAAATGAAGGCTCCCACCGAGAAGGGAACACCGACGATGTAGGCCAGGGCGACCCCCGGAAGCACGGCATGGGAAACCGCGTCGCCCATCAGCGACCAGCCCATCAGGATCAGCCAGCAGGAGAGCACGGAGGAGACAACCGTGGCGGCTACCGTCACGAGCAAGGCCCGGGTCAGGAAACCGTACTCCAGCGGTTCGGCGATCCAGGTAATGATGTCCATCGCGTCAGTCCTCCATGCTCTCGACGGCGGTGCCGAAGGCCTTGGCCAGGTTCTCATTGGTCAGCACCTCGGCCGGAGTCCCGTGCGCCAGCACGCGGCGGTGCAGCAGGACGGCCTCGTCGCACAGCTGCGGAATGCCGGCCAGGTCGTGGGTGGACACCAGCATGGTCCGGCCCTCATCCCTCAGTTCGCGGAAGAGTGCCGTCAACGTGGCTTCCGAGGCCTTGTCCACGCCGGCGAACGGCTCGTCCAGCAGCAGCAGGCGCGCTTCCTGGGCGATCCCGCGGGCCACGAAGGCACGCTTCTTCTGGCCGCCGGACAGTTCGCCGATCTGCCGGTCCGCCAGGTCCGTAAGGCCCACCCGGTCCAGCGCCCGCTCGACGGCATCCCGGTCCGCCGGGCGCGGCCGGCGGGCGGGACCCAGCCGACCGTAGCGGCCCATCATCACCACGTCGCGGACGGAGACGGGGAAGGTCCAGTCCACGTCCTCGGACTGCGGCACGTACGTCACCATGTTCTGTTTCCTGGACGCACTGGAATCCCTGCCGAAGAGGCGGACGGTGCCGCGGTTCGGATGGACCAGCCCCATCAGCGACTTGAACAGGGTGGACTTGCCCGAGCCGTTGACGCCGATGAGCCCGCAGATGGTCCGGGGCTGGATCTGCAGCGTGACCGAGCTGAGGGCGACCACGTCGTTGTAGCTCACGTGCAGGTCGGCAACCGCGATGGCAGCCGCCGTCGTAGGTTGTATGGCGGTGGTCATGGTGTGCCTCCGGTTTCCATAAGGCCGTGGCGGATCATTCTGATGTCATGGCGAACCAGCTCAAGATGGCTGGGGACGGGGCCATCCGCCTCGGACAGCGAGTCGACGTAGAGCGGAGTGACCAGGCGCGCGCCGGTCGCCCGGGCGACCTGCTCCTGGGCGGACGGATTGACGGTGGATTCGCAGAAGACGGCGGGCACGTTGTTCTCCTCGACGAAGGCGATGGCGTCCTTGATCTGCCGGGGAGTGCCTTCGGAATCCGCGTTGACCGGCCACAGGTAGGCCTCCCGCAGCCCCGCGTCCCGTGCCAGGTAGGAGAACGCTCCTTCGCAGGTGACCAAGGACGGATCGCCGGGGATGTCCTCGAAGCCGGCGGTGAGTTCGGCCATGAGCCCGTCCAGCTGCACCTTGTAGGCTGCGCCGCGCTCCCGGAAGTAGCCGGCCTCCGCCGGCAGCAGAGCGGTGAGTGCGGCGACGATGTTGTCCACATAGATCTTGGCAGCATCGGGGGACATCCAGGCATGCGGATTCGCCTTGCCTTCATAGTCGCCGCTGCGGATATTCACCGGTTCCACGCCCTCGGAGAGGACGGCGTGCGGGACGTCCAGGGCGGCGACGAAGCGCTCGAACCAGCGCTCCAGACCGAGTCCGTTGTCCAGGATCAGGTCCGCCTCATGCGCATTGACCAGGTCCGACGGCGTCGGCTCGTAGCCGTGGATCTCCGCGCCCACCTTGGTGATCGACTCGACCCGCACCCTGTCCCCGCCGACCTGCCGCACCATGTCCGCCAGGACGGTGAACGTGGTCAGCACCAGCGGCCGGCCGTCGTCCTGCCGGTCAGCGGCCTGGCCGTCGACATGAAGCGGACTGCAGGCGGACACGGCCAGCGCCAGCACCAGGAGCAGGAGTACCGGAAATCTTTTTTTCGGCATACCTAAATATAACGCGGCAGTGTGCTCCTGCGCACAGTGGGGTGGGGCAGCCGGTGGCCGCTGCCGCTTTGGGCGCTGCCGCCCAGGGCCCGCTACCGCTTGTGGGCCCGCCAGGAGTGGGTGAAGTAGGGCAGCTCCAGGATCTCGGTTTCCCGGTGCCCCAGGTGCTCGTAGAGGTACCAGTGCAGGTTGGCCATCACCTTCTGCCGGGTGGCGCTGTCTGCCCGCAGGTAGTAACTGCGGGACTTGGCCAGCTCCGCGATGTCCGGCGGGGTGAGGCGGTCCACCCAGCGTGTTGCATGGTCCTCGAGGCCGGCGAATTCCGGCCCCACCGGAGGTGTGAACCCTGGCTTGAGGACATCACCGGCGTGGATGATCCTGGCCAGCCGGTGGACCCAGGGAACCGTCACGTCCAGCTGGTTCCAGATCAGTGCCAGCCGGCCCGACGGGCCGAGGATGCGGGCCAGTTCGGTGCTCGCCGCGGCCGGATCGAACCAGTGCCAGGCCTGGGCGACGGTAACGGCGTCCACTGACGCGGATGGCAGTCCGGTGTCCTCGCCGATGCCGACGACGGTATGCACCGTGGGCAGATTTCCGCGCAGCTGGGCCAGCATGTCCGCGGAGGGGTCGACGGCGGTGACCTCCAGGCCACGCGCTACCAGATCGGCCGTCAGCTTGCCGGTGCCGGCACCGACATCGGCGACGCTCTTGGCCGAGGCGGGCAGGATCCAGTCGACAGTCTCGGCCGGATAGCCGGGCCGCACTTTTTCATAGTGCGCAGCTCCGCTCAGATAACTTTGCGCCAGTTCCTTGCGGCGCTGGGCCTCCAGGCGCGGACCGCCTTTCACCATGGCATCATGACGGATCCGCACGCCGGGGCTCGGCACCTGCCAGCAGGTCGTCCACATTTGGATTCAGCCGGTGCAGTACTTCGGTGTGCAGGATGCCGTTGGTAGCCAGCGCGTTGCCGCCGAACGGGCCCTCGGCTCCTTCCAGCGAGGTGAACCGGCCGCCTGCCTCGGTAACCAGCGGCACCAGCGCCGCCATGTCATAGAGGTTCAGCTCCGGTTCGCAGGCGATGTCCACTGCTCCCTCGGCGACCAGGCAATAGGACCAGAAGTCGCCATAGGCCCGGGTGCGCCACACGGCTTCGGTCAGGCCCAGGAATTCGTCCAGGTTGCCTCGTTCCTTCCAGCCGGACAGGCTGGAGTAGGACAGCGAAGCGTCCTCGAGCCTGGAAACGTCGGAGACCTTGAGGCGGATGGCCGCGGCCAGGGAACGTCCGGTGTAGGCACCGGTTCCCTCGGCCGCCCACCAGCGCTTGCCCAGCGCGGGAGCGCTGACCAGACCGACGACAGGCCGGCCCTCGTCGACCAGCGCAATGAGTGTCGCCCAGACTGGAACGCCGCGGACAAAGTTCTTGGTGCCGTCGATGGGGTCGATGATCCACCGCCGCGATCCGGAGCCCGTCGAGCCGAATTCCTCGCCCAGCACTGCGTCCCGGGGCCTGGCCCGGGACAGCTGGCCCCGGATGGCCTCCTCAGCCGCCTTGTCTGCATCGGTCACGGGAGTCAGGTCCGGCTTGGTCTCCACCTTGAGGTCGAGTGCCTTGAACCGTGACATCGTCTGGGCGTCGACGGCATCCGCCATAACGTGGGCCAGCCGGAGGTCATCGTTGTAGCTCTGAACGAGTGTCATGCCTTTCAACTTATCGTTATTTTGCCTGCAGGCAGGGAATTGGCACTGTCCCAGCGTATTTCCAACTCCGCTGCCCACAATAGATAGCGGGAACGGAATTGCACTCCGGCCCTTGGCAGGAAGATGTTCACGAAGCTTCGAAGGGAGGTGGCGACGATGGCTGGTGACTACTTTCACGGCATGGAAACGCTGCGGGGCCCCCTCATGCCGTCACGGAAGAACTGGTTCTGGCGGCTGATCGACTGGCTTTCGGCGTAACTAGACGGAACCGAGCTCCTTGGCCTCGGCGCGGTTTTCGCTGCGCAGCTCGCTGCCCAGCAGCCGGCGCAGCGACGCCAGGCGTGCTGCCCCGGCCTCTCCGGCCGAACCGGAGGCAACCCAGCCATCCAGGCCGCAGTCCACGGCAGCGGCATCGTGCTTACAGCCGCGCTCGCAGGCCTCGGTGCCCGGTTCCAGGTCCGGGAACGCCTGGAGGATCCGGTCCGGATCCACATGGGCCAGCCCGAAGGACCGGATGCCCGGGGTGTCGATGATCCAGCTGCCTGCCGGGGCATCCTGGAGCTTGAGTGCCAACGCCGATGACGAAGTGTGCCGGCCTCGCCCGGTGACCGCGTTGACGCCGCCGGTTGCCCGCTGAGCTCCGGTCAGGGCGTTGACCATGGTGGATTTTCCGACGCCGGAATGGCCCAGCAGGACGCTGATCCGGCCGTCAAGGTACTCCTTCAGCTCGGCCACGGCTTCGGTGTCCAGGCGCGCGGACAGCCCCTCATCGGATTCGGTGGCGATGCCGATGTCCTCTTCCTCGGCCGTGCGGCTGATGATCACGGGCAGATCAAGGTGCTCGTAGTTGGCCAGCAGCTCGGCCGGATCCTTGAGGTCCGCCTTGGTGACGCAGAGCAGCGGGTCGATGCCGGCGTCGTACGCGGCCACCAGCGCCCGGTCGATGAAACCTGTGCGGGGTTCCGGATTCGCGGCTGCCACCACGATCACCAGCTGGTCGGCATTGGCGACCACCACCCGCTCGACGGGATCAGTGTCGTCGGCGCTGCGGCGCAGCACTGTCTGCCGATCCTCCACCCGGACCAGCCGTGCCAGCGTGTCCGGGGCACCGGACACGTCGCCCACCAGCCCGACGAGGTCGCCGGCAACGACGGCGGTGCGGCGCAGCTCGCGGGCGCGGGCGGCAATGACGATGCGCTCCTGCTCCGTGTCCTCGGCCACGACCGCGGTATAGCGGCCGCGGTCGACGGTCACGATGCGGCCGATGACGGCGTCCTCGTGGGCAGGCCGGTCCTTGGTCCGGGGCCGGGAGCCGCGCTTGTTCGGACGGATGCGGACATCGGATTCGTCCCAGTGCCGGGTTCCTTTGGCCATGGTCAGCTCCTGGCCCTGGTCAGCGGGTCCAGCCGGGGACGTCATCGGACATGTCGGTGGCGCCGATGGCGATCATGTCCTCCCAGAGCTGGGCGAACTCCGGCATGGTCTTGGCCGTGGTGCCGATGTTCTCCACCTCCACGCCAGGTACGGCCAGGCCGATGACTGCGCCGGCGGTGGCCATGCGGTGGTCGTCGTAGGTGCGGAAAACGCCGCCGTGCAGCGGCGCCGGGCGGATGACGAGCCCGTCCTCCGTTTCCTCGGCATCCCCGCCCAGTCTGTTGATTTCCGTCACCAGTGCCGCGAGGCGGTCTGTTTCGTGGCCGCGCAGGTGGGCGATGCCGGTCAACCGCGACGGTGTGCCGGCCAGGGCACAGATGGCGGCGATGGTCGGAGCCAGCTCGCTGGTGTCCGCCAGTTCAGCTCCACGGATCTCCGCTCCTCCGGTGACCGTGAGCACGCCGTCCTCCAGGGTTACATCGGCACCGAGCCTGGGCAGGATCTGCCGCCACTGGTCGCCCACCTGGGTGGTGCCCGCCGGCCAGTTCGGAATGCGTACAGTGCCACGCGAGGCCAGCGCCGCGGCCAGGAACGGACCGGCATTGGACAGGTCCTGTTCGATCTGCACGTCGAAGCCGCGGATCGGGCCGGGGGCTACGCGCCAGTGGTTCGGCTCGGAGTCGTCCACCTCCACGCCCGCTTCGCGCAGGACCTTCACCGTCATGTTGATGTGGTCCAGGCTGGGGACGGCCCTGCCGGAGTGTTCCAGATGGAGGCCTTGATCGAAGCGTGCCCCGACGAGCAGCAGTGCAGAAACAAACTGCGAGGACGCGCTGGCGTCGATGACCAGATGCCCCCCGGGCACAGTGCCGGCGCCGTCGACGGTGAAGGGGAGGACACCGCGGCCGCCGTCGTCGACCGTGATGCCCAGATCCTGCAGTGCCTTGATGATGGTGCCCATCGGACGCCTACGGGCGGACGGATCGCCGTCGAAGGAACTGCGCCCGCGCCGCAGGGCGGCCAGCGGCGGGACGAAGCGCATCACGGTCCCGGCGAGGCCGCAGTCGATCTCCGTGTCCGCGGCAGCGGCCGGGTCGAGGGGCGTGACCAGCAGGTCCGGCCCGAAGGCTCCCTCGCCCTCGGCCTCGGTGACCGTGGCGCCAAGCCGGCGCAGCGCCTGGACCATCAGGTGGGTATCGCGTGAATGCAGCGGTGCTCGGAGCCGGGAAGGACTGCTGGCTAGGGCAGCCAGCAGCAAGTACCGGTTGGTCAGCGACTTTGACCCGGGGACCTGGACGGTGGCATCCACCGGGGCGGCGGCAAACGGGGCGGGCCAATGCTCGGATGGCTCCTGCGGCCGGCCGGCTGCTGCGAAAGCGGGAAACTGCGTCATGGGAACTAGCGGCCGGTTACATCGGAGGCGGCGCTGCGTACCGCTTGGTCCGCCTTCTGGAGCTGCTTCCGGGCGTCCTTGGACAGGGACCTGGCGTTCTTCCGTGTGCTCGCCGCCAGCTGCTCGGCACGCCACGCCAGGCCCGGACGGCCATCGGTATCGACGACGGCGAGCAGGACCCCGCCGATCAGGGACAGGTTCTTCAGCAGCCGTGAGCGGCGGTTGTTCCGGCCTTCCGGTGTGGAGCTTTCAGCCTCCTGGTACTCAACGAGGGCGTTGAGCGCCGATGTGCCGACCAGCAGGAACGCCGCGAGGCGGGAGAACTTGCCGCAGGCGAGCAGCAGGCCGGCCCCCAGCTGGGTGGCGCCCATGACCCGGGCGACCAGCTTTTCATTGCCGGTTACGGGACCGGCCGAAGGAACCATGGTGCCGACACGCTGCAGGGTGGGCCGCAGCTGCGCGGCCGTGGTGTCCGCATGGCGGAGACGCTGGATGCCGGAGGCCACGAAGGACGTGGCGAGGAGCGGGCGGGCAACAAGGCGTACAAGGGACATACATTCCTCCTGGCTGAGGCTTACGTTGGCTGACATTCTGCGGCGGATCGGCTGGACGGCAGCGGTTCATCGGACAATTACGCCCTCCGGGCCGGTCCGGCGTGTCCGGAGGTTCCCGCTGATTGCCGCAGCCACCCGATCAGGTTGCCTCTAGTCTTGCACCTTTGGTGCTAAGTCACACATTGTTTTCCGCGGTTCCCCGGCACACAGATGAAGACGTGAGGCCGATGCAGACGTGAAGGGAGACCGGAGCGGGACATGCCCGCGGAAACTCCCTTCGGAATATCCGCACGATGGTTCCGGTTACAACTAGCGGCGGTTCCGGCAGGGTTCCGCCCGGCAGCGTAAATAAGCAGTGCGGACAAGCCGTCAGCGCAAGCAAATAGTCCAACAGACCCGCCGGAATCAGGAGACTCAGTGGCTGCAGCAACGGCCGAAGCCGAATCCGCCGCCAGCATCATGCCGGTGCGCGGACAAAGCCGCGCTCCCGCCGCCGGCAAGCGCGGCGGGGTGGCCGGCAGGACGGATGACCGGGGGACGGTTCCGCGGACGCGCCGCGTAGACTTGGGTGCGATGAGTATTCAAGGGCCTGAAGGGACAGTCGGCGCGGCGGACCAGGCCGACCGCGAGCGGAGCATCGACGTCGGTAAGGAGTCGGACGCGGACCGCAAGGCGCGCTTCGAACGCGACGCCATGCAGTACGTGGACCAGCTGTACTCCGCCGCCATGCGCATGGCCAGGAACCCGAGCGATGCGGAGGACCTGGTCCAGGAGGCCTATACCAAGGCCTTCTCCGCCTTCCACCAGTACAAGCCCGGGACCAACCTGAAGGCCTGGCTGTACCGGATCCTGACCAACACCTACATCAACCTCTACCGGAAGCGCCAGCGCGAGCCGCTCCAGACCAATTCGGACCAGATTGAGGACTGGCAGCTGGCCCAGGGGGGACGGCATACGTCCTCGGGCCTGCGGTCCGCGGAAGCGGAGGCGCTTGACCACCTGCCGGACTCCGACGTCAAGGACGCCCTGCAGGCGATCCCGGAGGAGTTCAGGCTGGCCGTCTACTTTTCGGATGTAGAGGGCTTCGCCTACAAGGAAATTTCGGAAATCATGAACACCCCCATTGGCACGGTGATGTCCCGTCTGCACCGCGGGCGCAAAATGCTGCGCGAACTGCTGGCGGAATACGCCTATGAGCGCGGGCTGTCTGCCGCCAAGGGCAGCGCCGGCGATGCGGGGAACGGCAAACAGGGGAGCAGGAAATGAGCGACTGCGGGAAACTGGGCAACTGCGCCGATTCACGCATCGAGCGGCTGTATGAGTATCTGGACGGAGCGCTGTCCCACGACGACCTCGTCGAAATCAAGGACCATTTGGAGAGCTGCCCGGACTGTGCCCAGGAGCACGATCTGGAGTGCGTCATCCGCTCCGTGGTCAAGCGCTCCTGCAAGGAACACGCTCCGGAGACCCTGAAGGCCAATATCCTGAACCGGATCAGCCAGATCCAGATGGCGGAGCACTGACGGCTCAGCGCTGACGGAAAAGACCCCCGGGCAGCAGCCGCGGGGGTCTTTTCGATGCGTCCGCAGCCGGACGCAGTCAACACCTGCTCAGGTGTTGGGACGCTTACCGTGGTTTGCGCCGCCGCGCTTGCGGTCACGGCGCTTGCGTGCACGCTTGCTCATAGCTGCCTCCTTACGTTGGAAAAGAATTGCCCTCCATCCTCCCACACCGGTGGACCGGCTCCTAACCAGGCTGGCTGGGGATTCCGGCGGATGCGCGACGTCGAGGTCTTCGGCAAGATCGTGTTCAGCCCTTGAGCTCAGTCGGTTCCGGCGGCCAGCAGGGCATTGCGCTGCTGCCTGCGCAGGGCCTGCTCCTGCGGGTCCGGAACCGGTGCTGCAGCCAGCAGCCGGCGGGTGTAGGGGTCGGCGGGATACTTCAGGATCCGCTCGGTGGAGCCGTGTTCGACCATCCGCCCCTTGTTGAGTACAGCGATATGGTCGGCAAGGATCTCCACCACTGCCAGGTCGTGGCTGACGAACAGGCAGGCGAAGCCGTACTCCCGCTGCAGTTCCTGCAGCAGCTCCAGGACCCGTGCCTGGACAGACACGTCAAGCGCCGACGTCGGCTCGTCGGCCACCAGCAGCGAAGGCCGCAGCGAGAGCGCGCGGGCAATCCCGACGCGCTGCCGCTGCCCGCCCGAGAGCTCGTGCGGATACCGGTTGCGGAAACGAACGGGCAGATGGACGTCGTCCAGCAGTTGTTCCACGCGCTTGTTCAGTTCCGCCCGCGGGGGCTTTTCCTGCAGCAGTATCGGTTCTCCGATGCTCTCGCCGATGGACATCCGCGGATTCAGGGAGGCTGCCGGATCCTGGAAAACGATGGAGAACCTGCGGCGCATGGGCTTCAGGGCCCTGGCGCCCAGCCGGGTGATCTCCGTGCCGTTGATCCTGATGCTGCCCTCGCTGGCCCTCAGCAACCCCACCACGGCGCGGGCGATGGTCGACTTGCCTGAGCCGGACTCACCCACCAGTCCCATGACTTCACCGGGATTGACGGCAAAGGAGATGCCCTCCACCGCTTTGAACGCAGGGGTTCGGAAACGGCCCGGGTACTCGATCCCGACGTCCCGGAGTTCGAGGGCCGGAACCACCGCCGCCGCGGCCCTGGCCGGTACCACTCCAAGACTCCTCGCGGCAGCCTCCTGCGTCCGGGTATCGATCCGCACCCCGGCTTCCGTCACTTCGACGGCGGCCAGCACGCCGCCGACCTTCGCGCCCAGGTGCGGCACGGCGGCAAGCAGCTGCCGGGTGTAGGGCTGCCGGGGGTTCGTGAACAGCTCCTGGACCGGGGCCGCTTCCACGATCCGGCCCTGCTCCATCACCACCACGTGGTCGGCGAGGTCCGCCACTACCCCCATGTCATGGGTGATCAGCAGGATGGCGCTGTTGAGCCGCTTGTTGAGCTTGCGGAGCAGTTCCAGCACTTCGGCCTGTACGGTGACGTCCAGTGCAGTCGTTGGTTCATCGGCGATCAGCAGCATGGGATCATTGGCCAGGGCGATCGCAATCATGATGCGCTGCCGCTGCCCGCCGGAGAACTGATGGGGATAGTGCCGGAAGCGGATTTCCGGTTCCGGGATCTCCACCAGCCGCAGGAGTCCGAGCGCACGGTCCCGGGCCTGGTCAGGGGAGAGCTCGGTGTGCTGCTCGATGACCTCGGTAATCTGCTCGCCCACGGTCAGCACCGGATTCAGTGCGGTCATCGGTTCCTGGAAGATCATGGAGATGTCGTTGCCCCGGATCCGGCGCAGCCGGGCCTGCGGCGCCCCGATGAGTTCGGTGCCGAGCAGCTTCGCGCTGCCGCGGGTCCGGGCGTTGGCCGGCAGCAGGCCGGCAAGAGCCAGCGAGGACTGGCTCTTGCCGGACCCGGACTCGCCCACGATGGCCAGGATCTCTCCCGGGCGGACCTGATAGCTAATCCCTTCCGCGGCCATGATCCATTCGCCGTCCACAAAGAAGTCGACGCCCAGGCCCCGCACGTCCAGGATCGGTTCTGCGCCGGAGCCGCCCGGGGATGAGGCAGAAAAGGCCGGCACGCCGTTCTTTCCGCTCATGCTTTTGCCTTGGTCTGCCGGGGATCGAAGGCGTCGCGCAGCCCGTCGCCGATAAAGTTCACGGCCAGGGCGATGATCACGATGAACACACCGGGCAGGATGAAGAGCCACGGCCGCACGGTCATGGCCGAACGGTAGTCGTTGACCAGCCGGCCCAGCGAGGTGTCCGGCGGCTGGACGCCCAGCCCCAGGAAGCTGAGCGCGGTTTCCAGCAGGATCGCCCCGGAAATGGTCAGCGTAGCCGAAACGATGATGACCCCGATGGTGTTGGGCAGGATGTGCTTGAAGATGATCCGGGCGGACCCGGCGCCCACGGACTTGGCAGCCTCGACGAACTCCTTTTCGCGCAGTGAGAGGAATTCGCCCCGGACAATTCTAGCCAGGCCCGTCCAGGTCAGCAGACCCAGGAAGACGGCCAGCGGCACGATGCCCTGATTGCCCACGCTCCGGGAAATGACAGCGGCGATCACCAGCAGCGGAATGGTGATGATGACGTCTGTGAAGCGCATCAGCACCGACTCCACCCACCCGCGGAAATAGCCGGCGACGGCGCCAATAACGGTTCCGACGACGGTACTGACGATTCCGACGATGAAGGCGATGATGATCGACTGCTGGGCGCCCCGCATGCTCAGGGCGAAGAAGTCGCGTCCGAGGTCGTCCTGGCCGAAGGGATGTTCACCCAGGCTGAAGGGCCACAGCCGCAGGGTGGGCGCACCGCCGTCGAGCAGCGGCCGGATCTCATGGTACGGAGTGGGCCACCATCCCGGAATGCCGGCGAACCCGATCGAGGAAAAAGCCAGCAGGATGGTCAGGGCAAGGATAGTCAGGCCGGCCATGGCCCCCTTGTGCCGGAAGAAGCGTGCCCGGACCAGCTGGCCCTGGCTCTTGGCGGCCGTTGCGGCGTGGACGCCGGGGACCGCCACTGCGGCCGGCTGAGTGCCGGCGATCCCCCGGGTGGCCGGTCCGGCCGCGACATCGGTGTCCTGGCTGGCCAGCGTCTGCTCCAGCAACTCCTGGCGGTCGCCGCCCTCTTCCGGTCGGCCAGACTCCGTACGGCCAGTTTCCGGCCCGCCGGTGGCGAGCCGTTCGTCCTTGTTCGTCATCTGGTGGACCCCTTACTTCAGGCTGATGCGCGGGTCGAGGAAGGCATAGGTGATATCCGCCAGCATGTTGAAGATGACGGCAGCGGCACCGGTGACCAGGAAAAAGGCCATGACGGGGTGGGGATCCACATTCGTCAGCCCGTCGACGAAGAGCTTGCCCATACCGTTCCAGCCGAAGACCGTCTCCGTGATGACGGCTCCGCCGAGGACGCCGGCGAAGTCGAACGCCATCAGGGTGGTGATCGGGATCATAGCGTTGCGGAAGGCATGCTTGACCAGGACCGTCCGCTCGCTGAGTCCCTTGGCACGCGCGGTACGGATGTAGTCCTGGTTCATGACATCGAGCTGGCTGGCGCGGGTGAAGCGCGTGTAGGTGGCAAAGGAGATCAGCATGATCGCCAGCGTCGGCAGGATCAGGTGCAGAATGTAGTCCAGGTTCACTTCCCAGAAGGTGCCGCTGAAGTTCGGGGATTCGGCCCCCGTGGTGGGTATGGGGCGTCCTCCGGTGGCGGCGGAAACGGCAGGATAGGCGGCCATCAGGCGGTCCGCGGCCACCAGCAGCGCGAAGAGCAGCCCGACGACGACGGTGACCCGCTGTGCTTGCCGCCGGTACGGTCCCCCGAACATCCGGCCGATCAGCAGCGAGACTACCACCGTGGCAGCAGCCAGCCCGGCCAAGGTCAGCCAGCCCGGATCTGCCATCAGCGGCTGGGTGGCCAGATAGGCCGCGTAACCGACGGCGGCGGCGGCCAGCGCGCTGACCAGGATCTGCCGGCGTCGGAATCCTGCGGCCAGCGCGACCCAGCCGATGGCGACGGCGGCCGCGCAGATCAGCAGGCCGACAGGCCCCAGTCCGGGGCTTCGGAACCAGCCGGTCACCAGCAGCAGGTACAGGGTCAGCGCGGTGGCCGCGGCCGCGGTGAGGAACACTGTTGCCTTGCGCCTCCGGTTTCCGCCGATGACGATCATCCAGACGATTCCGGCCAGCACGCCGATGAGCGCAATGGTCAGGTATTCCAGCTGCGGATTGGCCAGCCAGGTGTTCAGTTCGATGGCCACGTACTGCTTCAACAGCGTCGAAACCCAGAAAACGGGAAGCGAGAAGCACAGGAACGCGACGAAGGTGGTGGAGTAGTCGAAGATGCTGTACTGGCGCAGCGCGGTCACGATGCCGATGATGACGCCAATGACCAGCGCGATGATGGTTGCGGCGACGACCAGCCTGAACGTGGCATCCATGGCGGTCAGCAGCTGGGGCAGGACGGGGTTGCCGGAACGGTCCAGGCCCAAGGTGCAGGCATCGCCGCCGGGTACGATGCAGCGGCCGATTTCCTGGAGCCAGAGCAGATAGCGGACCGGTACCGGAGTGTCCAGGTGAAGAGCCTCCGTCCGGGCCGCGATGCGCGATTCCTTGTCTGGGCCGCGCAGTTCGGCCAGGTCCGCGAGGGGATCGCCAGAGAGCGCGGTCAGGAAGAACATGATCGCCGTGGCCGCGAGCAGGATGAAAAAGGAGATGACCAGCCGTCTGCCGATGAAGAAAAGCACCCCGGGCTCCTTGTCGCTGTTACCGCAGGGGAGGACAGACCCGGTCAGCCTGTCCTCCCCTGTGCGTCATACCGTCAGCGCCGTGTGCCTAGTTCGTCCGCTTGACCCAGTCATAGGCATTCCAGGTAATGCCGTACTGGGTCGCGTTGGATACCACGCCCTCCACCCGGCTGCTGTGGGCGTCGAGCCCCGGATTGGAGTAGAGCACGACGTTGTAGACCGTCGAAGCCAGACGCTCTTCGAGGCGGGCCTTCGTTTCAACGACGCTGGCGGTGTCCGTGGTCGTGGCGATCTCGTTCCAGAGCTCGTCGACCTCCGGGTCGCTGTAGCCGCCGAAGTTCTGCTCACCGTTGGTGATGTAGATGGACTGGCCGGAGGCAACGAGCCCCGAGCCGGCCCAGGCGAACATGATGGCGTCCCAGGCGCCGACCTCGGTCAGCTTATCGGTCCATTCCGGATCCGGCAGCAGTTCGATGTTGAAACCGGCCTGGTCGCAGGAGTCCTTCACCAGGGCCGAGAGGTCGGCGCGCAGCTTGCTTTGCTGTGCGAACATCAGGCGGACGGTTACCGGTTCCGTCCTGCCGGCTTCGGCCAGCTTGGCACGGGCGCCTTCGAGATCCACCTCGTCGTATTTGGACGCGGACGGGGCATCGGCAAGGACGGCGTCATAGTCCGGGTGCGGCGGCTGGTACTCGCGCAGGTTCTGGACAACGCCTTCGGGATCGATCGGTTTGACGAACTTGTCCACCATGTCCTGGCGCGGTACGCACATGCTGAAGGCTTCCCGCACCCGCTGGTCGGCGAAGACGCCCTCGGGACGCTGGTCCAGGTCGATATGGGAGAAGGTCATCTGCGTTCCGGTAAGGATCCGGATGGAATCCCCAATCTGCTCCAGCGCGGCTTTGGTGTCGACGCTGGGGGAGGACGGGCTGATCACGTCCACGTCGCCGTTCTGCAGGGCCTGGACGGCCTCGGTATCATCAACGGTCCTGAAGATGATCGACTCGGTCTGCCCGGCCAGTTCCTCGCCCCAGTACCGGTCGTTCCGCACCAGCGTCAGCGTGCCATTGGAGGCATTGTCCAGCTTGTAGGGGCCGGATGAGGGAATCAGGGCCGCGTCCGGCAGGCGGGGCAGGTCCGCCTCGTAGTTCCAGCCGGAATTCCAGAAACCGGCAACGGCCGTCAGCGCCGCGGTGTCCCGTTCCTCGATGGCGGCCACCAGCGCCTCGCCGTTGTTCTCCGCCGACAGTCCGGCCTGCTCGGCGGTAATGTGGGCCGGCATAAAGGCATAGTTGGCCAGCAAGGCCTCCCAGTCCGCGTATGGTTCCTCGTAGACGAGTTCCACCGTCTTGTCGCCGGCGCTGCCTTCGGGCATGGCGGTCTGGCGCCAGCCGTTGCTGCTGGCCGGCTGGAAGATGTCCACTTCGTTGCCGTTTTCGTCCGGCTCCGGTGCCGGATTGTTGTTGGACTGCGCGGCCCAGGCGAGCAGGAAATCGTCATAGTCGATCGGCGTGCCGTCGGACCAGACCGCATCCTCGGCGAAGGTGTACCGCACTGTCAGCGGATCATCGCTGGTTTTCTCGTACGTGCCGAAGTCGGTATTGGGTTCGACCACGCCTTCGTTGTTGACCAAGGCGAAGTTGCTGTGGACCAGGTTGTCAACGTAGGAGTTGTACACGCTGTTCGTGTTCGCGGTATTTCCGTTGTAGGCGTCCGGTGTCTGGCTGATTGCCACGGTGATGGACGGTGCGGATTCACCGGGTTCATCGGCTGCAGTGCCTCCGCCGCCGGCCGTCCCGCAGGCACTGAGCACCAGCGTTCCGGCGGCCAGCGCGGCAACGGACAAGCATCGCTTGGATCGCATTGTGTTTCCTAACTGTCCGAGTGCTCCGCGTGAAGCGCGGTCCTGCGCCTCATCCTAGTCCGGACCAGCGGATTACAGTGATTTGGATCGCATTGCCAGTAGCCTAGTTAATCGTTGACGATTCCGCATCAGATCGGTGCCGATAGTTTCGCAGCTGTAACCGCATCGTGATGGAAGCCCGCAGAAGGTGCCACCAAGCCGGGCCGCCGGATTACAATTGCAGGCTGTTTCCGGGGAACGGCTGCGCAATATGACCAGCGGCTGCCCAGGCCGGGATCAGCCCGGTTCCTGCACGTCGAGCCAGTTGTACCAGCCGCGGTGCAGCACCAGCCAGGCGATCAGGCCGTAGCCGGCCTGTCCGGGAGTCCCGCCGTTGACGGCCAGATCGGTGCGCCACTGCTCGTGGTTGAGCAGCGGATTGAAGGTGTCCACATAAACATGCTTGCGCCGGGTCGTGACGTCCCCGAAGGCTGCGGACAGATCGGCTAGCCTGCGGTTGCGTTCCTGGTCGAGTCCCGGCGGGGGACCTACGACCAGCGCCTTGACGTTCATCTGCGACGCACCGTCGAGGATGTTCGCAAGATTCAGGCGGCTGCGCGCGGTGGACAGTTCAAGGTCCAGGTCGCGGTCGGAAAGCCCAATGACCAGCCGGTTCTCGTGCCGTTCATCGAAGCGGCGGCCCGCTTCCTGCAGCCACCGGGCGGCCAGCGCTTCGGTGCCTTCCTGGGGGGCCGCAAGGGTGAACGCTTCCAGCTTCGCTTCCGGCGGCGCCGTCCTGGCCAGGACGCGTCCCAGCCAGCCCAGCGCCCGCGGGTCTCCGATGCCGGCCAGCAGTTCATCGCCCACGGCCGCAATTCTGATCCTGCGTTCCACTAGTCACCCTCTTCAGGTTTGAATCATCGGTTCCGTGCCGCGGCCGATGCTGTATCTCGGTTGATAGATCGGATTAAACAGCGGGGTGGGGGGGGGGAAGGAAACAAACAAAAAAGGGCGGTCCCCAAGGCAAGAGAACACCTTCCTCAAACTGGCCTCGTCGCCCAAAGGGGGTCCGGGCAAACAGAAGGCACGGGGGGCTG
>NZ_JBNHIC010000039.1:0-36100 GCF_059092905.1 Arthrobacter sp. B0427-1-12
CATCGATGACGAAGGCCGCATACACCCAGCCGGCGAAGGTGCGCACGTAGGTGATGTCGGCGACCCACAGCGTGTTCGGCGCGTCCGCGGTGAACCGGCACTCGACCAGATCCGCCGGGCGGCCGGTCTCCGCGGCAGGTTTCGTGGTCCGCGGCCCCTTGGCCCGCGAGATCCCGCGCAGGCCCTCGGCGCGCATCAGCCGCTCGACCGTGCAGCGGGCCACCTCGATGCCCTGGCGCTGCAGCTCCTTATGGATCTTGCGGGCGCCGTAGACACCGTAGTTGTCCTTGTGGATGTCCCTGATCTGCCCGGCCAGCTCCGCGTCCCGGAGGCTGCGGGCCGAGGCCGGCCGGGACCGGCGGGCGTAGTACGTGCTCGGGGCGATCTCCAAGGTCCGGCAGATCGGCTCGACCCCGTGCTCCTCTCGATGCTCCTCAATGAAGGCGCACATCACCGCGACGGGCGGTCGAGCTCCGCCGTGAAGAAAGCCGAGGCCTGCTTCAGGATAGTGTTCGCCCGCCGCAACTCCCGGACCTCGCGCTCCAACTCGGCAATCCGTTCCGCATCGGCGGTCGTGGTGCCCGGCCGCAGGCCCTCATCGGTCTCCGCCCGCGTCACCCAGGTCCGCAGAGCCTCGGGGTTGACCCCGAGCTGTTCACCGATGCGCCGGTACGCGCCGGTGCGGGTCGCCGGATCCTTCCTGGCTTCGATTGCCATCCTGGTGGCACGTTCCCTGAGCTCGACCGAGTATTTCCGTTGTGCTGGCACGGACTCCATCCTTCCGGGTAGTTGATGTGTCCATCAAACCCGGGGCGGTTCATCCTGTCACGGGTACCGGCGGTGCCGGCAGCGTCGTGACGCGCCAAATCGGCAGAAATCCTGTTGACCGCCGGTGGGCAGTTTCCACTGACCGCCAACACGCGCGGCTGGCTATATGGAATCGACGATCGGCCAGTACCAGAAGACGATTCAGGTTCTGGCTGATTTAATGGAGGAACGCGGTGGAGTGTACAGGCCGGTGCTGGGGGACCGGATTCGCGTTGCTGACGACGAGTCCGCGCACCGGCCGGTTCAGTGCGCAGCGCCGGTTTGATTACGGTCGGCTCGTTGGCGTCTTCGACTCCTACGTTTGTACCGGCTGGGCCGGTCTCTCTGCCCGCAAACGCGGTGGCCGCTCGACTTTCCACATCCGGCAATCACGCACCAGGCAGGACATCGATCGTTTGGTTGCGACGCTATGTACACAGATATCCGGTGGCAAGCACCAACGGACCCAGCTTCTTTCCTAGGGCAGGTGAGAGTCCCGTCACTCTCCCTTGATATCCGCGATGGCTCGCATCCCGTCGTCGCGAAACCGCGGTGCCAATTCGTACGCCAACGGGAGATGACGCACAGTGACATAGCCTTGGCGGAAGCGCGTGACATTCTTGTTCACCGCGCTGGCATTTCGTAGGCCGATGAAGGCCTTGAAGTACTTGATCCGCTCGGGGGAGACCTCGGGGCCACCCACGCGGCGATAATGGTCGAGGAACTCGTCCCAGTCCATGTACTTGGCCACCGCCTCCTGCACGTAGGCCAGGTCCTCCGCCGGATCGCCCAGATGTGCGGACTCCCAGTCGAGGAGGGTCGTCACGTGGCCCCCGTCACGCAAGAGATTGTGGAATCCGCAGTCGGAATGAACCATCGAAGGATTGTCTGAGGTCGTCGGGACGTTGTTGAAGAGGAAGTCGAACATATAGGCTTCGCTGGGCGACGGCTTCCGGTCGAACGTCAGCCACTGCTCGTGCCATTGCTCGACCTGGCGCTGGACGATCTCCGTGAGGTCGGAGTTCACGATGGCGCGGTCGATGCCCAAGCGGTCGGCGTAGGTCATGAACTCCGACACAGGGGTGGAGTGAAGGCGCGCCAGCTCTTCGGCGAGGCTCCGCAGTAGGACGTCGGCCTGGGAGTCGTCGAACAGTGCTCCATTGGTTCCGGCAACCGATCCCGCTACGCGGCGCATGATCATGAAGGCGCCGTCGACCTGAGGCGGGTCCGGGAAGATCCACAAGGGCTCCGGCGCCTTCGCGCCGGACCGATGCACGCAGCGGAGTAGTTCGAACTCGTTCGGCACAGCCCATGCGTCGAACGTGAGCAGCGCGACGGAGCCGTCCTTGCGGACGACGAGCCGCTCATCTTGCCCCTGCTGCGAAAGGGTGAAGAAGTAGGTCTCCTTGGTCAGTCCACCGGTCACCCGCTCGAACGCGGAGACGGTCGCGTCCGGATCGACGTCCGGGTGGCTCCGAAGAATGGCCTCGAGCCGAGCGGCGGTCAGTTGCCCCGCCTCAGGGTCCGTTGCGGCGGGGCCGGCGGGCGTCGGCGACATCGAGGCTGACTCCGTCGCGGGGGGTGGGGCGTTCCGCGAGGTGTCGAGGAAGCGTCCCTCCCACCCTGCGGCGGCGGCGAGCACGTCAGAGACGCGCTCCTTCATCTCCCGATACCCGGCCTTCCTCTGGAATGACAAGAGCTGGGAGGCGCCGTCATCGAGCACGGATCCCCAGTCGTCGGGCATCGCGTGGGGGCCGAGAGCGGCAATCCGCTCCTTCAACGCCGACGCTTCGTCGCCCGCCCCCAGGGCGCTCAGGCAGTCGACCATTGATCCAGCGACCTCGGCTGCCCCGGTAGCAGCTTCGATCCCCAGGCCCGGCCCCAACGCCTGCCGTGCGCGGAGGAACCTCAGGGCATCGTTAATCTGCTCCAGCGAACGTGCGACGGCCGGATCGGTGACATGTGGGATGACGTCGCGTCGGAGCACCGTGTTGACGATATCCAAGGTCTCGGTATCGGAGAGAATCACGCCGGTCGTCCCCCTTCAGGCGTGGCAACCCTCGGCGAGTGCCTGGCCGCGTGCGCGTGGACGAAGTCCGTGAACTGCCAGTGTTGCATTTCCCCGTACCCGCTGCCGCCTTCATGACTCCACTTGATCAAGCCCGTGATGAGCCGCTGGTTGGCCATCGGACTCAGGGGCGATGCCGCGGTGACTGTCCCTTCCAAGGTGTACCGTCGCTGGTCAGCGTCGACCACCTCGAGGGACACCGATGTGGGGAACAGTGAATCTTCGTCGAATCGCGTCAATGCGTGGGCCTCGACGATGACGGACGGATGTCCGTCTGCGAGCACCCACCCGAAGTGCGCGAGGCGATCCTCATCGACTTCGTACTCGCCTTTCCACACCGGGTCGAGGGCGGGGTCGTCGGTGACCACGACGCACAGGGTGACGTCGTCAAGAACCGCGGTCAACCATGACGCCGGGGGAGCCTCCACGGGATGTTCGGATCGGTACTCGCCGAACGACCGGTCCCGGACGGTATAGCTGTCGACCTCGAACCTCTCACCACGCAGGGTGATCTGGCCCACGCAGTGCAGCACCTGCTCGAAGTGGTTGTTGGTCGGCCACACGAGAGGATCTGACACCGCAGTCTGGACGACGTCGAAGCTGTTCCCACGAGCTTCATCGAGGTAACGCAGACGGAACTCGCGTCCGGGTACTGTCATCTCGACCTGCAGGCCGTTGTCGAGCTGGTAGTAGGTGAAGCCGTTGGCCAGGACGTCGGTGCTCATGAAATTACGGAAGTCGAACAGAGGGCTGGCCAGCATGCTCGGTTGGACTCCCTGCCACGCCATGACAGCGCTGGAGACCACTCCCAGATTCGGATGGCACCACGTCCAGACGTAACAACGCAGGTCATGCTCCGGCACGCTGAAACCCATGTATTGCGTCTCGGTGAGCGAGTAGTGCGGGCTCGAGACTTGGTGCTCGCGATGCAGGTCCTCATCAGCGAGTTCGTACGTTCCGAACGTGGTGGGGTGGCTCTGGGTGAAGAACGTCTGACTCTCGACGCTTCTGTTGGTGGACAATCGAATCTCTTCCTTTGGGGCGACTTCCGAACGATGCGGGCGGCGGCACTGGTGGCTGCCGCCATGAGATCAACTGATCTCGAGGATCACTTTGGTGCCCCGGCCGTCACGGAGCTCTTCGATGACTTCAAGGATGTCCTCCCAAGGGCGGACTGCGACCCAGCCGTCGGCAGGGTAGGCGCCGCGTGCGAGACCATCGATGACTTCGTCGAAGTCGGTTTGGCTGTGGCCCATCACGCCGATGATGCGCTTCTCTGCGGCCTGCATGGGCCAGAGGTCGAGGGCGATCGGCTCCCCGTGGATGGCGACCACGACGAGCCTCCCGTAGGCACCCAGCAGATCGAGGCCTTGCGAGAAGGCCGCGGCGGAACCGGCCGCGTCGAAGAAGGCATCCGCCCCGAGGCCACCGGAAAGCTCGTCCACGATCGTGGACAAGTCTTCGCTGCTCGGGTCCACGACGCGCGCGCCGAGCCGCTCGATCACGGCACGCCGATCCGCGCTGGGTTCAGACACGATGACGTTGGTGACTCCTCGCGCCCGCAGATCGAGGAAGATGCCGATGCCGATCGGCCCGGCTCCGGCGACGATCACGAAGTCATCAGTGGAGAGTTCGGCCAAGCCGACGGTGTGGTGCGAGACCGCGAGCGGTTCCACCATCGCGCCCTGGAGCAGGGACACGGCATCGGGCAGGCGGTGCACGAACCGCTGGTCGATGGTGACGGACTGACCAGCGCCTCCGTTGCCTTCGGGTAGGTCTATGCATGCGAAGGTCGGGGCGCCTGACGCGCACTTTGTGCACTTGCCGCAGTTCGGGATCGGATACACGGCAACGCGGTCACCCACGCTGCACAGATCGACTGCAGGCCCGACGGCCGCGATTGTGCCCGCATACTCGTGCCCGACCCTCTTGGGCAAGATGGTGCCGTCGGCATCCCGTTCGAATCTCATGCCCGAGTGCTCGGGGTCGTAGAAGAGATGGAGATCAGTGCCGCAGACGCCGTTGTAAGCGACGTTGACTCGAACCTCGGTGGCGCCGAGTTCAGGTTCGACGATGTCGTCGAACCTGAAATCCCGGGCCGCATGGAAACGCACCGCTCGCATGTCTCTCCGTTCGTCGCTGACCGGTTGACGCCGGTATAGTGGCGCCGGCCATGTAGTCGTGTGATGGGCCTCACGCCCTTGTCACATGCCACACTACTTCGGAGGGATCCGTTAGTCAACCAGACAGTTGGTTGATCAGCGTTGGCATAGGGATCTCCGCGAAGGGGTGCGCTTTCTCGAACAGCCCGCGATCGCCCTCGTCCCATGTGGAGGTCAGGCGACTCGTCGAGATGCGCCACTGTCCGTCCCGCTTCACCAAGCCGAAATCATAGAATCCCGCGACGGTGAGTATCTCCGTGGTGCCATCGAGCGTCAGCACGTGCCGCGCCACCAGGTTCACGTCGACCGACGCGTGGGTACAGTCGTCGAATTCCACGACGGGCGTCGCCAAGTCGTGCTGCGTGGCAGTGAAACCGCTGACGGAGGCTCTCACCACATCGACCCACTGATCGGCGGACGCGCGGCCGCGCGGTCCGTCCGTGAACTCGGGGTAGTGCAAGTCCAATTCGTCTTCGAACAGGCTGCGGAAATGAGCCCACTGTCGACGGTCGATGAGCTTGGCGTAAAGCGTCACGGTGTCCAGGACGGCGGACGTCTCACCCGCGCAGTCAGCGCAGCGATGTCCAGAAGGCGACATGGGTTTCAGCCTCTCTCGTGTAAGTCGATGACGCCCCGAGGGTAATTTCAAGCATACGGTCGGTTGGGGCGGCCAAGGCCATCGAACCACCGTGGTCGAGGACCGTCAAGGGGGCGAGGCTGCCTCGGCGAGGTCCGCGTGGCCTTAGAGTCGACAGGACCGAATCATGAACGTTGACCATCAAACGAATGGTAGATTAGCTAAAGGTGACCTGCGCCACCTGTCCGCCGGGAGCCGAAATGAGGATTCAGTGAGCGACCACGCCGCTCGAGCGCACGTGCGCTGTCAGCCTGAAGCGCCCCGGATCTGGGGGAGGGTCTGAGATGTGCAGCGCCGAAGCAGTGCTGGTCTGTCTCAACAATGCCCGTGCGGGCGTCCCGCCCACGCGCCATTCTCCAGTAGCGGAAAGCTCTGGGTGATGGCAATTGTGAGTCTTGACACATCATCTGGTTCCGCATACGGTTCATAGCGGCCGACCAAATGGTTGGTGTTACGACAGCCTGGCGAGGTTTCCGTGGTCGGCTGCACGGACTTGGCGGTGAGGAGAATGAAGATGAAGCGAAGCGTTCCTGGGGTGTACGCGGGTCGTCGTCCCAAACTGGCGCTTGCCCCGGTCGCACTCCTTGCGGTCGTGGCTGCCGGATGTGGGGGTAGTGGCTCGATCGATATCAGCTACGACAAGCCGACCGACTGGCGGGATCAGATGAAGAAGCTGTGGCAGGTCGGATCATGACAGATCAGCTGCCGGTGCTCCAAGCGACAGGAGTGACCAAGTCCTTCGCGGGGTCTGTCGCCCTCCAGAGTCTGGACTTCTCCATCGAGCGGGGTGAGGTGCGCGCGCTGCTTGGAGAGAACGGATCAGGCAAGTCCACGTTCATTAAGGTGCTGTCGGGCTATCACGAGCCGGACCCGGGTGGCGAGGTTCGCATCAATGGGAACAAGATCACGCTCGGAGCGCCGGAATCGACCTACGCCTTGGGTGGCCGTTTCGTGCATCAGGACCTGGGTTTGGTCGATGACTCGTCAGTCCTAGACAACCTGTACCTCACCAGCGGCTTCCCGACACGTTGGGGCATGATTCGGCGACGCGAGGCGCTCCGCGAGGCCCAGGCCGATCTGGAGCGCGTTGGTCTCGCTCACATCGATCCGCGGGCGCTGGTGGGCACCCTCACGCCGGCAGCGAAGACCGGCGTCGCGGTGGCGCGCGCTCTTCGTGCGGAGCCCGAGACTCCGGTCCGGTTGCTCGTGGTCGACGAGCCGACGGCGACGCTTCCCGACAATGAGGTGCAGCAGTTGCTGAAGATCGTTCGACAGGCGGCGAGTACTGGAGTCGGAGTCCTGTACGTCACGCATCGCCTGGACGAGGTTTTCGAAGTGGCTGATCGAGTCAGTGTGCTGCGGGATGGCCACCTCGTGGCGACCGAGAAGACCAGCGACCTCGATCGTTCACAATTGATCGATCTTCTCCTCGGGAGCGAACTGGACGACATTCATGAGGTTGCCGAAACCTTGCACGCGGATGCTGCGGCCACGCCGGTACTCGAAGTCGTGGGTCTGGACGCGGGGCCGATACGCGGTGTCTCGTTCGCTGTCAGGCCGGGTGAGATCGTCGGCATCGCGGGCATCACCGGATCGGGGAGGGAGACCGTTCTCGGGGCGCTGTTCGGCGCCAACGCCCGCGAGGGCGGTGCGGTGAGCATCAATGGGGCCGAACTTGAGCCGAGCCGCCCAGACCTCGCGATGGAGAAGGGGATGGGCTATGTGCCCCCGGACAGGAAGTTGTTGGCGGGGATCATGGACTTCTCTGCCGCCGAGAACTTCGCGCTGTCGGATCTGGCCCCATTCTGGAACGGTTTCCGCCTCCGCCGAAAGTTGGAGATGGCTCAGGCCATGTCATGGTTCGAGACGCTCGACGTCCGGCCGTCCGGTTCCGCCGGCGCCAAGCTGATGACCTTCAGCGGCGGAAATCAGCAGAAGGTGATCCTCGCCAAGTGGCTCCGCCGCGAACCCAAGGTGCTGCTCCTCGATGAGCCGACACAAGGCGTCGATATCGGCGCGAAAGCGCATATCCACCGTCTTGTCGTTGGTGCGGCCGCTGGTGGCGCGGGAGTTCTGGTCAGTTCATCCGACGTCGATGAACTCGCCGCGTTGTGTCAACGAGTGATCGTCCTTCGCAACGGAAAAATTTCAAGTGAGCTTTCGGGCGCCAATTTGACTTTCGTCAACATCGCGCGTGAATGCCTCGGAGCCGAGAGAGGAGTGATCGCGGCGTGAGCAAACGACGGATCAATTTCGGATTTGACAGGTTTAGCCTTCTCTATGTGTGGGCTTTGTTCATCGTGATATTCGGGTTCTGGGTGCCTGACCTGTTCTTGACGCCGGGCACGGGGTACTCCATCGCTGCGTCTCAGGCGATTATCGGAATGTTGGCGCTCGCGGTACTGCTGCCGCTGGCCTGCGGACAGTTCGACCTGTCGGTGGGGGCGACAATCAACCTATCGGCGGTCACGGTTGCCGTGCTGCAGACGAATCATGGCTTCGATATGTGGTCATCGATCGCCATAGCAGTGCTGTCCGGAGTTGTGGTCGGTGCAGTGAATGCATTTCTCATTGTGGTCATGGGTATCAGTTCATTCATCACCACCTTGGCGACCATGACCATCGTGGCCGCAGTGCAATCGATCGTGGCAAATGGAGCCCAGCCGCTTCCGCCGACTGAGGAGGCGTGGACCGATCTTGCTCAACGTGACGTGTTTGGATTCCAGATCGTCGTCTTCTACTTTCTTGCGCTTGCCCTGATCATCTGGTGGCTCCTCGCCTGCACGCCAGTTGGTCGATACATCTTCGCGATCGGCGGAAACGCGGAGGCCTCCAGGCTGACCGGAGTGCGAGTTGGCAAGTGGACGGCACTCACCTTCATCCTGGCCGGAGGGATCAGCGGTCTCGCGGGTGTGCTCTACTGCTCGCTCAACGGGCCTTCCCTGGTCTTCGGTGCAGGGCTTCTGCTGCCTGCCTACGCTGCCGCATTCCTCGGCATGACCCAGCTCACGCCGGGACGCTTCAACGTCTGGGGCACCGTCATTGCGGTCTACGTCCTAGCTACCGGTGTCCGCGGACTCCAGCTGGTCACGACGGTGCAGTGGCTCAACGACATGTTCAACGGAGTGGCACTCGTGCTCGCCGTCGGCTTCGCCGTGTGGCGCCAGAAGGCGGTCGCCGCTAAGCGCAAGACCGAGAGCAACGAAGCGATCGTCGCGGGGGGCGACGATGACTCTGATCCGCCCCCGCCGACCGTCAAGGCGCGTGAAGTCGGCGTATCGCCGGGCTGACGCTTCCTGACGTTGCTCACCCGTGTCCCGGGAATTGACGACGCTCGCGGCGTGAGGAATCTGAGTCACATTGGCTCCCAATACCAACACCAACGCCTTCATGAACCGGAGAGAATCTCATGACCAAACAGCCTGAAGACACCAGCGCGAAGCCGCGGGACTTCGTCGCTGACTACACCGTTGAACGTGCTCAGAGGCCGATTGTCGGTGACGAGAACAAGTTCAAGATCGCGATTTTCGGGGCGAACGTCTCGACAGGTCAGGGCGGGCTGACATTCGCCGACAACATGATCAAGCTGGGGAACTGGGACGAGATCCGAGGGCTTGCGCAGAAGGCGGACAGGTACGGCGTCGACGGGTTCATCCCCATCGCCCGTTGGCAAGGGCTCACTGGTCCCGAGAATCCTTGGGGTCGACAGTTCGAAACGCTCACGTGGGCGGCCGGCCTGGCCGAAGCGACTCAAGACATCCAGATCTTCGCCACGACTCACGTCCCGTACATCCACCCGCTGTTCGCAGCGAAGATGATCACCACGATCGACCACATCAGCAACGGTCGGGTGGGTCTGAACGTCGTCGCCGGCTACCACGGGCCGGAGTACAAGATGTTCGGAATCGAGCGTCCTGAGCACGACAAGCGCTACGAGATCGCCGAGGAGTGGATGCACGTCGTCGAGCGGCTCTGGTCGGACGCCGAGACCGAGTTCGACTTCTCGGGAGAGTTCTTCAACTTGGAAGGCGCCGAGGCGTACCCGAAGCCGGTCCAGGCTCCCAGCCCCGTGGTGATGAGCGCCGGCTCCAGCCCAGCGGGTCAGGAGTTTGCCTTCAAGCACGCTCAGATCCTCTTCGTGGCCGTCCCGAGCGTGGACCATGCCGCAAAGGGGACCGCCAAACTTCGCGCCAGCGCCGACGCAGCGGGCAGGCCTGACCTTAACTTGTGGGCGGGGACGCACATCGTCTGCAAGGACACAGAGAAGGAAGCGAACGACTACCTTGCCTACCTCGAGGAGAACGCCGACTGGGAAGCCATGGTGCGTTACCTGAACATCTCCGAGACGGGATCGCAGAGCATGGACTACAGCGCCTACAAGCGGGACAACGCCGACTTCAAGAACGACGAAGCGGTCCGTGCCCACATCAGGGCCAGCCTCGTCCCCCTGACGGGCACTCCGGAAATGATCGTCGAGGGCATGCAAAAGCTGTCCGACGCGGGTATCGATGGCATGTGCACGGCGTTTGTCGATTACGACGAGGGTCTGGACCGCCTGCACGAGCAAATCTTCCCGCTCATGCGTGAGGCCGGGCTTCGCGCCTAACCTGGTCCGAGCGGTCAATCGACCGACCGGCCTCGCTGGTCTCACGACACCGATCATCACGAGAAAGAAGAGGTAAATGACTTTTCCGCACCCCACAGAGTTCCGGCTCGTCGTCGCCGGGACCAACGAGTCAGGCGAGCCCGACTTCTTGGAGGTCGACGGTCCGGCAGTGGTCAACGTGCCGGGTGTCGTTGACGGCGCGTTCTACTGGGCCGTCAACGGCGGTCACAGCAAGGACAACATCGGCCGTCCCCCCAGCGATGTTCGGCTGGCGGGCGCGAACGGCTCGACTTTCGGGGTCAACAGCTTTCCAGCCCGGTCCGCGCAGAACGAGATCAACATCAACGAGATTGACCCGACGATGGACGCCGGACAGGGCGGCGATCCCGCGATGCACGCGAGCGACACCATCGACTACGAGGTCGTGATCTCGGGGAAGGTGGATCTGGAACTCCCGGGTGGGAAGGTCCGCACTCTCGGTCCCGGCGACCTCCTGGTCATGGGCGGTGTGACGCACGCGTGGAGGAATCCCTACGACGAGGACTGCGTCTACATCGTGGTCACTATCGGCTTCAACCAGGCCTAGGCCGATGCCCGGATCGCGACTGACGGTTCAGCGTCGGCAACAACATCAAGGAGTAGTCATGTCAGGTCAGGTTTTCGGCACCACGGAAGGCCGGCGTTCATGAGTTTGACATCGCCCAGTGCGGCACTGCGAGACGTGTTCGAGCGACCCGAGACCGTCACGATGCCGTTCGGCACGCTTCCGATCCACGCTCAGATGGCCCAGCACGCTGGCTTCGAAGCCTTCGAGGTGTCCGGCGGCATGTCGGCCTGGTGGGCCGAGGGTGCCTCCGACGTCGGATGGTTGACGTTGACCGAGGTGGTGGCGCACGCCAAGCGCATCGCCCGCAGTGTCGACATCCCGATCTTCTGCGACGCCGACACCGGGTTCGGTGCTCCCATCAACGTGCAGCGCACGGTCGAGGAGTTCATCGACGCCGGCGTGGCTGGGATTCACATCGAAGACCAGCGCGAGCCCAAGAAGGCAGGGGGCGCAGTAGGAATCGAGTTGGTATCCGACGAGGAGGCGATCGGACGACTCAATGCCGCCGCGGCGGCTCGCGACCGACTGGATCCTGATTTCGTGCTCGTAGCCCGCACCGACGGGTTCGGTGCCGCGGGTGGCGGTATCGACGAGGCGATCCGCCGTGGCCAGCTCTACGCGAACGAGACAGGCGCAGATGTCATCTTCTACGAGGGACTACACACGTGGGAGCAGGCGGAACTCGCGCTCAAGGAGACGCCGGGACCTGCCTATGTCATCCCCAAGCCCAGCCTGATCGGTCAGCGGACTCGGGCCGAGCTCACGGCCATGGGACAGGCCATCGACATCGTGCCGTTCGTCCTGCCGGGGATCCGGGAGGTGTGGCGCCTGCTACTGGACATCAAGGAATCGGGCGACGGCAGGCCATTCGCGGAGTACTTGAAGACGCTGGAGCGCGATGACGGCACCGACCTCGACATCGGATGGGGTGGAGCATTCGGTCTGCCCTCGATGGAGTACGTCACCGAGACCGAGCAGTTATACCTGCCGAAGAGCGCTCAACGCGACTATGTGAACACTCCGAATGCCGGGGTGGACATGTTCAAGGCTTCCGAGACCGACGCGTAGTCGGGTCCGGATTTCCGGGTGCCCTTCGGGCGCTCACCAATTCCATAGAACGGAGCATCACCATGGCAGGACGTATGGACGGCAAGGTCGTCTTCATCACCGGCGCTGCACGCGGGCAAGGCCGGTCCCACGCGGTCCGACTCGCGGAGGAGGGCGCGGACATCATTGCGGTCGACATCTGTGAGTCGATTCCGTCGGTCACCGTGTACCCCGGCGCCACCCCCGAGGATCTGAAGGAGACCGTCGCGCTGGTCGAGGGGTTGGGCCGGCGCATCGTCGCCGAGCAGGCTGACGTGCGGGACCTCGCACGGCTCAAGGAGGTGGTCAGTGCCGGCGTGGCCGAGCTGGGCAGGCTGGACGGTGTCGTCGCCAACGCCGCCATCGCGACCTGGGCGCCGTGGGACGGGTTCACCGAGGATGAGTTCCGCGACGTCATCGAGGTCAACCTCATGGGTACGTGGAACACCGTGCTGGCATCTGCCCCGGTGATGGTGGAAGCCGGGAACGGCGGGTCGATCGTCTTGATCTCGTCCGGGTTCGGACTCAAGGGCGGCCCGTTCAACATGCCCTATGTGGCATCCAAGTTCGCAGTCACGGGGATCGGCCAGACACTGGCTGCCGAGCTGGGCAAGCACAAGATCCGGGTGAACACTGTGCACCCGGGTCCGGTCGACACCGAGATGGCCCGGCATGTGGACAATGAGAAGCTCTCGGTCGGCAACGAGTACCTCCAGGGCGTGTTCAACCACTTCCACCAGGGTGAGCACATGATGGACCCGGTCGAGATCTCGAACGGGGTCCTGTACCTGCTGTCCGACGAGTCCACGTGGACGACGGCGTCGAAGATGGTGATCGACGGCGGCGTCGTCGCCTGGTAGGGAACAACGAACGAACGGCTGACGGGCCCGGTGCCGGGCATCGGAGTGCTGCCTATCGACTCCGGTGCCCGTGCCCATGCCCGTGCCCGGGCATGCCTCGGGCGCCCAACGCGACTATGTGAACACTCCGAATGCCGGGGTGGACATGTTCAAGGCGTCCGAGACCGACGCGTAGTCGGGTCCGGATTTCCGGGTGCCCTTGGGCGCTCACCAATTCCATAGAACGGAGCATCACCATGGCAGGACGTATGGACGGCAAGGTCGTCTTCATCACCGGCGCTGCACGCGGGCAAGGCCGGTCCCACGCGGTCCGACTCGCGGAGGAGGGCGCGGACATCATTGCGGTCGACATCTGTGAGTCGATTCCGTCGGTCACCGTGTACCCCGGCGCCACCCCCGAGGATCTGAAGGAGACCGTCGCGCTGGTCGAGGGGTTGGGCCGGCGCATCGTCGCCGAGCAGGCTGACGTGCGGGACCTCGCACGGCTCAAGGAGGTGGTCAGTGCCGGCGTGGCCGAGCTGGGCAGGCTGGACGGTGTCGTCGCCAACGCCGCCATCGCGACCTGGGCGCCGTGGGACGGGTTCACCGAGGATGAGTTCCGCGACGTCATCGAGGTCAACCTCATGGGTACGTGGAACACCGTGCTGGCATCTGCCCCGGTGATGGTGGAAGCCGGGAACGGCGGGTCGATCGTCTTGATCTCGTCCGGGTTCGGACTCAAGGGCGGCCCGTTCAACATGCCCTATGTGGCATCCAAGTTCGCAGTCACGGGGATCGGCCAGACACTGGCTGCCGAGCTGGGCAAGCACAAGATCCGGGTGAACACTGTGCACCCGGGTCCGGTCGACACCGAGATGGCCCGGCATGTGGACAATGAGAAGCTCTCGGTCGGCAACGAGTACCTCCAGGGCGTGTTCAACCACTTCCACCAGGGTGAGCACATGATGGACCCGGTCGAGATCTCGAACGGGGTCCTGTACCTGCTGTCCGACGAGTCCACGTGGACGACGGCGTCGAAGATGGTGATCGACGGCGGCGTCGTCGCCTGGTAGGGAACAACGAACGAACGGCTGACGGGCCCGGTGCCGGGCATCGGAGTGCTGCCTATCGACTCCGGTGCCCGTGCCCATGCCCGTGCCCGGGCATGCCTCGGGCGCCCAACGCGACTATGTGAACACTCCGAATGCCGGGGTGGACTGACTCAACTGATGAGCTTTACGACGCGAAATGTCTGCGCGACAACTTGATGCGGTACATATTGCCGGTAGTCATCATGTAAGCAATGTCTTGTGTGAGACAGACGGCGATCGCGCGAAACGCGAAAGTACGTTCTTGTGCCTGAACACGGTTCGCGATCCGGATGTGACCGTAACCTGCACGGTTGACGCTCCCGCGATCTGTGCGGAAAGCGTGACGGCGATTGGAAGGTCCTCTACTGCACCTGCGTCTGGGACTGTTGTGACGCCAGGAAGGTTGCACCGGACGGGGCAGCAATCTTCCCGAGATGACTCACTGGCTCCGAGATGACTCACGGGGCTCTGCCCGTTGCCCCTGCGGAGCCGCCGAGGGCGCCACCGTGCAATTGAGGTGCACGCCAGTTTCACAGTGAGTTTCGACTGCGACTGCTTATGATGACGCGTCCCGCCCGGTTGGAGTCCGCGGGGCTGTGACGCGCATCCAAGCACTCTCGAAGAGATCATTGGTGGCCCTGTCCGAATTCCTGACCACCTTGTCCGGGTCGAATGAGTACTCATCAATCCGCTCGAGCAGGCCCTGTAGCAACGTCTCGACCGTGGCTTGGAACAGGTGCGCGCCCAGGCAGGTGTGGGTGCCAGCACCAAGGCCGAGGTGTTGAGTTGGAGGCCCCGGCCGTTCAAAGTCGAACTCTTCGGGATGGTCGTACATGGCCGGGTCGGCGTTCGCCGATGACAGCGAAAACAGAACACGATCGCCCTTTCGAATCTGCATCCCGCCGAGCTCGACATCGCGCGCGGCGGTCCGCGATACCGTCCCCGAGACGCTGAAGTAGCGCACCGCTTCCACAACGAACTCGGAGATCTGGCTCGGGTCGGCGCGGAGCTGAGCGCGCATCTCGGGCCGGTCTTCGAGGAAGACCATGCAGTGCCCGATGAGGGCCTGCGGGTTTTCCAGAGCGCCGAAGAGGATCTGCAGGCACATGCCGGAGACTTCTTCGACGGAGAACTGCTCGTCGTTGGCCTGCAGCATGAGGGAGATGAGGTCGTCGCGCGGCTCCTCCTTCCGGGCTTGCACAACCTCGCCGAGGTAGGCCAAGGCTTCCGGCAGTGACATGTTGACCCCATCGGATGCCACCGTGTCCAACCGACCGGACTCGCCTAGGGGGCCTGGGAGCACATTCACGATCGCGGCCGGATCTTCCAGGTCGAGACCCAACAACTCGGTGACTACTCCGGCCACGACCGGCGTGGCTACATCATGGACGACGTCGAACTCCCCTCGCGGCAGGACCCTGTCGAGCACGCGGTCCACGTGCGACTGGATCATGTCGGCCTTCGCCGCCAAGCGCCGCTTGGAGAAGGGAGCGCTCAAGACAGCCTTCGGAGTGTCATGGCGCTCACCGTCGACGAAGGCGAAAAATCCCGGCGTCTCCGCCAACACCCGAGTTTGCTCGATTTGCGGGATGACTGGACCAAAATCGCGCGAACCCTCCACGGGATTCGTCGTGAACGCCTCGGGATCCAACAGGGCCTTGCGGACCGATTCGTAGTCCGTGACGTACCAGAATCCACCGTTGCGGTCGCTCCACACGACCGGTCCGGCGTCACGGATCTCCCGGTTGATCTCGCGATAATTCTGGGCGTACTCCGGCGAGTGATGGTCGATTGGACAGACCACGCGCCCGTCGGTCCATGCCTCGATGTTGATGCTCATGCTCCTCCTTGAACATTCCGTCGATCTCTCAAGCTTGGATGCCTCACTCCTGAACCGACCTCCAGGAGTCTCATCCCTCGTTGGAAGTGTTCATTGGGATTTGCCCCACTGCACTGTGGACGTCAGGCATCAAATCAGTGGACCAACCAGTCGGTTGGCTTGAACGATAGTGTGGGCAAGTCGTCTATGTCAAGGATCACAGGCTGAACAGGCCCTGGTACCTTCAGGAGGACCATGGGCGCGCCCAGCCGCCCCGGGCATGACCCTGTAGCGACTTGCGGTCGCCGACCGACCGATCGCCGCCGCGTATGCCCCCGACTCCGAGCCAAAACTTTGGTCCAGATTGATCTTGGTGCCCATTGACACGCGGAAACACGTCCCCTAGGTTTGCCACCAACCGACCGGTTGATGGCTGAGTTCGAGTAACTTATGTCGACATTGAGGAGACTGAAGATGCCACGTAGGATTTTGGGCGGGAACGCCAGCCATCGACCGAAGTCGGCGTTGGCCGCTCTAGCGGTTCTAGCGGTCGTGGCTGCCGGACGTGGGGGTACTGGCTCGGTCGAGTCAACTAGTAGCGATGCCTCTGATGCGGACGTTTCCGCGGGATTGAAGGCCGCGGAGGAAGCTACCGCCAAGAACCTCGAGGAGCCGATATCGATTCCTCTGAGTGAACCCTTGAAGGACAAGCCACCGACGGGAAAGACCTTCATCTACATGAAGTGCCTCGACAACCCGCACTGCCAACTGCAGGCGGATGCCATCGAGGAGGCCACCGAAGCTCTGGGTTGGAACTTCAGGACAATTCCGTTCAAGTCGGCCGATCCTGCGACCTTGGTCGACGGAATGAAGCGGGCGCTCGAGTTCAACCCGGTTGCCGTGGGTCTCGCCGGTATCGATCGGGCGGTCTGGCAGACCGTGATCCCCGAGTACGAGGCTGCGGGTGTCTACATTGTTCCGGCTTTCTCTGGCCCGATGGAGTACGGCGACGTGGTGATCGGACAGGCTGGTCCGGAGCAGGCCAACTGGGGCGAGATGGTCGCCAACTGGACGATCGCCGATTCCGGCGGCGATGCCCACGTGGTGGCACACGCGGTCTCGGGCTACCCGGTCCTTGATACCAACCTGGATGGTTACATCGGGGCCATGGAGAAGAACTGCCCCAAATGCAAGGTGACCGTGGTCGAAAACACGATCGCGCAGGTCGTGGGCGCGCAGACAGTGGGCGCCATGGTCGCGGCCGTCCAGAAGGACCCGAAGATCAATTACGTCTATACGTCCAGTGGAGCGCTCACGAGTGGCATCGTTTCTGGTCTCGATGCGGCAGGGTTGGGTGACCGCGTCACGATCACCAGTGCCACTGGTGATGAGAGCATCCAGTCGAACATCAAGTCCGGCAAGGAGGCTGTGACCACCGGAGCTGCAACCGAGTACGCGATGTGGCTCACGGTCGACATGACGTTGCGGAAGATGCAGGGGATGGACTTCGACCCAGCCGGCAACGGGGGAATGCCGACGCAGTTGCTGACCAATGACCACGACTTCAAGATCGATATCAACTACGACAAGCCGGCCGACTGGCGCGAGCAGATGAAGAAGTTGTGGAAGGTCCGGTAATGACCGAACATCTGCCGGAACTCCAAGTGACAGTAGTGACCGAGTGGGTCAGGGGCTTTGTTGCACCAACGGCACGCTGCAGCGCCACTACGTAGAACACCCCGAATGCCGAAGTGGATATGTTCAAGGCGACAGAGGTCGACGCATAGCCGACCGGGCACGACACCGGGTAGCCGTCCCGGCCCCGGCAACTTTCCTATGAGATCGGAGCATCAACATGGCAGGACGCATGGACGGCAAGGTCGTCTTTATCACCGGCGCTGCACGCGGGCAAGGCCGGTCCCACGCGGTCCGATTGGCGGAGGAGGGCGCGGACATCATCGCGGTCGACATCTGCGAGTCGATCCCCACCGTCACCTCGTACCCCGGCGCCACCTGGGAGGACCTGAAGGAGACCGTCGCGCTCGTGGAAGGCCTCGGCAGGGTCATCGTGGCCGAGCAAGCCGACGTCCGGGACCTCGCACGGCTTAAGGAGGTCGTGAGCGCCGGCGTGGCCGAATTCGGCAGGTTGGACGGAGTCGTCGCCAACGCGGGTATCAATATTTACGGGCCATGGGACAAGTTCACCGAGCAAGCGTTCCGCGATGTCATCGAGATCAACCTGATGGGCGTGTGGAACACCGTGATGGCGACCGCCCCGGTGCTGGTCGAGGCCGGCAACGGCGGGTCGATCGTCCTGATCTCGTCCGGGTACGGAGTCAAGGGAGGCCCATTCAACATGCCCTACACCGCATCCAAGCACGCAGTCACAGGGATCGGCAAGACACTGGCCGCCGAGCTGGGCAAGCACAACATCCGAGTGAACACTGTGCTCCCGGGACCGGTCGACACCGACATGGCGCGCCACGTCGACTTCGAAGCGATTTCGGTCGGCAACGAATACCTGGTCGGAATGACGCAGCACTACTTCAGTGAAGACATGATGGACCCGGTTGAGATCTCGAACGGCGTCCTCTACCTGCTGTCCGACGAGTCCAAATGGACGACGGCAACGACGATGGCGATCGACGGCGGCGTCTCCGCCTGGTGACCATGGGAACGACCTCGACTCCCGGCCGCGAGGCTGGGGTCGAGGTCGTTCCCTGCACCGCGGAGTCCCTCGACATGCACGACACCTCGGCCCCGCCCGGTCGCGATGTGGGCTTCGGCAATGTGGCCAACCAAGCGGGACCGAGTGAGAGATTCCGCAGATAGGTGTGAGTCGCCGAGGTAGAGCAGGCGTGAGCGCCGGTAGGAATTGAGGTGTCAAGTTCTCGTTTCTTCCCCACGAGGTGCTTGTGCCTGCCGTGCCATCATTCATCATCGAACCGCTCCGGGTCCAGTTCAATACGCTGATTCCACCGATTCTCGATCATCATCTGCGGGGATGTCACCGTCCTCGGATTCCCGATCGGGTGATCTTCGACAAGATCGTTCAGACCCGGATTTTGGGCGCAGCCTTTGAATGGGTTGCGGACAGTGCGTGTTCGGCGACCAGCATCCGTAACCGCCGCGATGAGTGGATCAACGCCGGAGTCTTCGACGAACTGGAGCAGATCTACTTGGAGGCCTATGACCAAAAATCGTGAGCCTCGACCTTGAAGATGTCACGGTCGACGGCTGCATCGTCAAAGCGCCGTGGGTGGGCAAGCGGCCGGAAAATCAAGGTAAACAGGGCACCAAGCGGTCACTGTTGACCGACGGCACCGGGAAACCCATCGGGTGTGTGGTCGTCCCAAGGACCCACTGCAGGCCGGCGCCCGATGGGTCGTGGAGCGCACGAACTCTTGGCACAACAGAGGCTTTCGTAAACTCGCCATCTGCACCGAACGCCGAGCCCGAGTCATCGAAGGACTCATCGCGCTCGCCAACGCGATTATCGTCGTCCGCAGATTGATACGCTTCGCCTGGACTTCCCGCCGTGGGGACACCCGGCCCAACCGACGCCCATGACCTATCTGCGGAACCTCCAAGGCGTCCGAATCCGACGCGTACGATCTCGGCCGGGAGTACTTCCTGGGCATGTTCGACCACTTCCAGCAGAGTGAGGGCATGATGGGCCCGGTCGAGATCTCGAACGGGGTCCTTTGCCTGCTGTCGGACGAGTCCACGTGGACGACGGCGATGGAGATGGTGAGCGACGGCGGCGTCGTTGCCTGGTAGCAAGACGCGGTGCCCGGCGACGGGTCTAGTCTGCTTTTCGCGGGATCGGAATTTGTCAAGGTGAATGAGGCCAGTGGGTGTCAGGCAGCGGCCTGATCAGTTGATTCAGCGGGTGCTGCGGGTTGGTTGATCTAGGCGTCCTTGGGCAGGTCGAGGATCTTGGGATCGGTGTCGGTGCCGAAGCGTTGGACTGTTCCCGGCGGCATTCGCCCATTTCTGGCACGTGCTTCTGTTGATGCCGAGCTCCTTGGCCGCCGCGGCAACACTTCCCAAGCGAGCAACGGCGGAAAGGAAATCCTGCCTTTGGGCACGGGAATGGGACTGCTGAGAACGCTTGCCGGCCGCACCGGCCAGGGGCGCCGATTTCTCCGGGAAGGAGATTTTTCTTCAAGGAAAAACTATTTCCTGAGGGTGATTCCATGGGTGTTGCAACTCCCGATTATTCGGAGGTGTTGCATCGATCGCTAGAACTCGCCCCAGCGGGCAATTCCGTGGCCGCCTATGGGCAGTTTTTCATGGCCGCCGACACACGAACCTCAGCTCCGGACCCTACCTTCTTTGCGCCTGTCGTCGTGGCCCCTCGCTCTCCTGCGTGCACCCACCCACGCAGCGTGTCGGAGTTGGCCCCCCAGTCCGCTGTCCAACCCTGGCCACCGCCGTGTTCAACGACAGCTCCGGATCTGCCTTCCTCGCCTCGCACGCTCCCGAGGCTCCGGCGGATACTTCCTCGGTGCCGGCATGGTCATTCCCCCTTTCGGGATTCAGACCTTCCACCAGACCCGCGGCGATTCACATCGAGATCCGCAACTGAAACGCGAGAAAGGCTGTTAGATCGCCGGACGGAAATCTACCGCAGTTGGAAGCGATCCGCCCGGTCGCGGCGGCATGGACCGTGTCCGATCTCCAGGTCGGGACGCCGTGCGCGGCGTCGCTGGGGGCACCCAAACACGGAACTACGCGCCGCCCGCCAAGCACGCCTGCCCCGGTTCTGTCTCAGAGGTCCAGCACCAGTCGCTGTCCCGAGCAGCGAGAGACGCAGATCATCATGCAGTCATTCGCTTCCTGCTCGGCTGCATCGAGGACCGAGTCGCGGTGCTCGGGGGACCCCTCGAGGACAGCTGTCTCGCACGTACCGCAGGTACCAACTCCACATGACCACGACACGTGCACACCGGCTTGTTCCACCACCTGGAGAATGGATCGCTCTGGGGGGACGGTGAGGACCTTCCCTGACCTCCGGAGCTCGACCTCGAACGATTCGGTGCTCACTGGCTCGAGATTCGTCCTCGCCGCGAATCGCTCGAGGTGCAGCCTTCCCGAGGACCTGGAAGCGTGAGCTTGCTCGGCCGCGTCGAGAAGCGGGCCGGGGCCACAGCAGTAGACGTCGGAGTCGCCCGCCGCCTCGCCCAACAGTCCGTCAATGTCGATGAGGCCCTTGTCGTCCTGCGGCCACAAGGTGACCCGGTCTCCATATGTTGCGAGTTCATCCAAGAACGCCATCGAGCGAAGGTGTCGACCTCCGTAGACCAGTCGCCAGTTGGCCCCACTGCGGTTGACTTCGGCGAGCATCGGAAGGATTGGGGTGATCCCGATGCCACCGGCGATGAAGAGGTAATCGTCTGACGGCACCACGCGGAAGTGATTGCGAGGTCCACGTACGCGGATCGTCGATCCGACCGCCAAGCTCTCGTGAACGTATCGTGAACCGCCGTTCCCAGCGGGCACATTGAGGACGCCGACGCGCCACTCCCGCCGGTTCGACGGGTCTCCGCAGAGTGAGTACTGCCGCGGTCCAACGTCGGGGATCAACAGGTCGATGTGGGCACCTGGCTCCCAAGGCGGGAGTTCTGCGCCATGCACCTCGCGCAACGTGAGGACAACGACGTCCTCGGCGTGAGGCGCGCGCTCCTCCACGACCATGTCGAACTCTGCTTCCGCGAGTTCCATGGTCACCGTTCCGGTGTGTAACTCGATCTGCTCCAGATGTGTCATCGTCTTTCCTTGTCTTAGGCGAGCACCCGCGAGGCGCGCGTCGCTTGGGTCACCGAGTGGGCAGGAGCGCGGGTACACGCACCGACCTCGACTTGGCCACCGCGGAACTGAGGTGGCGACCGTGGAATCAAGACCCAGTGGCTGCACCGGCGGTCTGTGACTGTTCGCGAATCGAGCCATGCGCGTCTGGAGTTCGTGGTGCGGTGACGCGCATCCGAGCCTCCTCGAAGAGATCATTGGAAGACTTGTCCGCGATCTTGACCACGTGGTCGAGATCGAAGGAGTACTCCTCGATTCGCTCAAGCAGACTCCGCAGCAACGTCTCGACCGTGGCCTGCACCAGGTTCGCGCCCAGACAGGAGTGCGCGCCAGCCCCGAGGCTGAGGTGCTGAGCTTGCGGCCCCCGTTGGAAGTCGAACTCGTCCGGACGTTCGAACACGGCGGGATCGGCGTTCGCTGCCGACTGTGAAATCAGTACCCGATCACCCTTGCGAATCTGAGCTCCACCGAGCTCGACGTCGCGCGCGGCGGTACGCGAGACCGTCACCGTGACGTTGAAGTAACGCATCGATTCCGCGATGAAGGCGGGCATCTCACTCGGGTTAGCCCGTAGGTGGGCTCGCGTTTCGGGCCGATCTTCCAAGTAGAGCATGCAGTTCCCCACCAACGACTGGGGGTTCTCCAGAGCGCCAAAGAGTATCTGCAGGCACATACCTGCAACTTCTTCGACCGAGAACTGCCCTCCGTTGGCCTGCAGCATGAGGGAGATGAGATCGTCTCGTGGCTCCTCTTGGCGGGCCTGAACGAACTCGCTGATGAAGGCCAAGCCTTCAGCCAGCGACATCGGCGCGGCCTCGGAGCCGTCCGCGTCGTCCTGCCGGGCGACTTGGCCCGGCGGGCCCGGGAGCACGCCCAGGATGGCAGCCGGGTCATCTAGGTCAAGGCCCAACAGTTCGCAGACCACGCCAGCAACTACCGGCGTGGCAACGTCATGGACGATGTCGAATTCCTCGCGCGGCAGAACCCTGTCGAGCACGCGATCGACGTGTGAGCTGATCATGTCGGCCTTGGCTGCCAAGCGCCGTTTCGAGAAGGGCCCGCTCAGCACTGCCTTGGGGATGTCGTGACGCTCGCCGTCAACAAAACTAAAGAAGCCCGGCGTCTCAGGGAACACGTGCATTTCCTTGAGTTGCGGGATGACCACGCCGAACTGGTCCGCGCCCTCCACGGGATTCACGGTGAACGTCTTGGCATCCAGAAGTGCCGAGCGGACCGAATCGTAGTCCGTGACATACCAGAAGCCGCCGTGGTGCTCACTCCAGACGACCGGCCCGACTTCCCGAACCTCCCGGTTGATCTCGCGGAAGTCTTGTCCGTACGCCACAGAATGGTGGTCTATCGGGCAGACCTTGCGTCCATCCGGCGATGTCTCCAGGCTGATGCTCATGTGACTCCTTGATCGTTAGACCGACTGGTGAGCGCGCTCACCGCGGACTGTCCCGACTGCCTTTCTTTCATTCAGGCCCATCGCGACTGCCCGGACCGGTGCGCCACCAAACGCTTGGTATGAAGCATAGAAAGAATAATCTCTCCTGACAAGGTCCGTGTCCGCCACGCCGCCCTGAGTCGCGACGAAGAATCACTCAGGTCTTGAGCTGGGATGTCGTTCCCGGCCCTCCCGCGGGCGTGGCCAATCCTTCACATGCTGTGGCCATGAGGAACGGTGGTCACGACGTGGGCCTCCTAATCTGCGGCCCAGCTGCTTCCCAAGGGTGACTGGCAGCAGCCGTACCGGACGGTCAGGAGCGCCGCGCCGCGGTGGCCCCCGTCGATGCTCACATGTAGATCGCGCGGTTGAGGCGGACGAGATATTCGCCGAAACCGGGGCCGAGGTTCGTGAAGTTATCGGTCCGCTCGGTGATGACGTTCATGGTGAGATCTCGACGTCGAGGAAGTCGGTCCTTCTCAGCCGCAGCGAGGGCCGCCGGCATCTGCTCGCTGGTCAGGTCGGTGCAGTAGGCGGGCGCGGCAGGTTGCTGACGCCAGGAGTCAGCGATGGCTCCCGTGAAGAAGGCGTCGAATCCCGTTTCATCGATGAGCTGCATCGTCGTGGCACGGTCCTCGTCCCGGTCGGCAGCGAACGGAATGGCGATTCGACCCGGTTCACCCGCAGCCTGCGCCTTCTCGGCGAAGGACTCGGCAGTGATCGCATTCCACGCCTTGGCGATGGGACGCCCGAACGATTCCGAGACCCAGACGCTCTCGACTCGGCCGTGGTCCACATCCGCGATGTTTCCGTCACGATGCGGGTAATAGTTCGAGGTGTCGATGACCACCGTGCCCGCCGCGGTGTTCTTGACGAGTCGCGCAATGTCCGGTACGCGGCTGAAGGGAATGGAGGTAATGAGGACCTCGGCGTCCGTGGCGACATCGGAGGCATTCACGGCCTTCGCACCTGACGCCAGCAATGCCGGATCGATGGTGTCGGGTCTGCGAGAGTTGGCGACCCTCACATCGTGACCGGCCGCGCTGAGGCGTGAGACAAGGGTGGCGCCGATCGATCCAGCGCCGAGAATGGCGATTTTCATGGGATGTGTCTCGATTCGTTCGTGGCGTTGCGCTATGCCTCGCTGGCAAGCGCCTCAGTTCATGCGTTGCCCGGGCGCTCCTGGTTGAGCGCGGTGGTGTTGGAGTGCGCGTCGGGTGTTGACAAGCTGCCGGCCTTCCGTGCCCGGAAATGAGTCTCAGTCTCCGGGATCTCTACGTGAAGTCCGATCTTCATCGTTGCTTGGGTTTGTTCGACCCGTCCATCCCGGATCAACCCCTGACTTCCGTGACTTCAAACCAGTTGACATCTTGGAGGGTCTTGCTTGCGCGTTCCAAACCCGCGCTGATGGCGGCGTCGAAGCCATCTTCTGACGTGCCGACGATCCCGGTCACACGATATGTGCGATCGGCCATCAGGACCTCCCTTACTCTTCGGGCGTGGCGTGCGATCCGATGAGGGATACCAAACGGGTGGTTGGAGTTGAATGATAAGTCTACAGAACGGAGCGCTTCCGGTCAGCGGGACGAAGGGATCGAAATATGCGGGACGCAGTGGTCGTCGAATCAGTGCGCACTCCAGTGGGCAAGCGGAACACGGTGGCTTGGCAGGGGTGCATCCGGCCGAGCTCTCGGCTGAGGTGCTGCGGGCCTTGATCTCGCGGACCCAGATCGATCCCGGTCTGGTGGACGACGTTCTTTGGGGCTGCGTGCAGCAGGTCGGGGAGCAAACTCTGGACATCGGTCGCACCGCGGTGCTGTCCGCCGGTTGACCCGACACCGTGCCGGGGGTGACCATCGACCGCCAGTTTGGTTCATCCCAGCAGTCTGTGCACTTTGCTGCAGCAGGCCTGATTGCCGGACACTACGACGTCGTCGTGGCGGGTGGTGTGGAGCCGATGAGCCGTATCCCCATGGGGACTTCGACGTCGGTGGGGGGCAATGCCGGCGGCGTTCTTGGACCGATACGGAGTCGACCCAAATCAAGGCATCTCCGCCGAGATGGTCGCCGAGAAGTGGGGTCTGTCTCGACAGCAGTTGGATGAGTTCGCGGTGAGCTCTCACGAGAAGGCCGCAGCGGCCCGCGCTGGCGGGAATTTCGATGCTCAGATTGTGCCCGTACCCGTCGATGGTGGGGACGTGAAGCAGGACGAAGGCATCCGCGACTCCAGTGTGGAGAAGCTCGGCGGACTCAGAGCTGCTTTCAAGGAAGACGGCGTCGTCACCGCCGGTAATGCGTCGCAGATCTCCGACGGTTCGGCAGCGCTGCTCATGACTACGTCGAGCATGGCCGAGCGGCTCGGGTTGACGCCCCTGGCTCGGGCCCACACGGCCGTCGTGGCGGGCGCCGACCCGGTCATGATGCTCACCGCGCCCATGCCGGCCACGCAGAAGGCGCTGACGAAGTCCGGCCTGTCGCTCGACGAGATCGGCGTGTTCGAGGTGAACGAGGCGTTCGCATCGGTGCCGCTCGCCTGGCTCGCTGAGTTCGACGTCGACGTGAATAAGGTCGATCCTCATGGAGGTGCCATCGCGCTCGGTCATCCGCTCGGGGGCTCAGGCGCGCGCCTGATGGCCACGATGGTCCACTACATGCGCGACAACGGCATCCGTTTTGGCCTCCAGACCATCTGCGAGGGTGGTGGGCAGGCCAACGCCACCATCTTGGAACTGCTGTGATCCAGGACGCTCCTGGTGGGTGGACGCTCCCCTCCCAGACCCGAAGACTCTCCTCGTTGAGGGGACGGCCTTGGCTTCGGGGCCACTGTTCGCGGTCTTCTGGCGGGTGGGGTCCGAGATCGGATGCGCCGATACGGTGGTGTCCCGTGGCCGCTGGGGGCCTCCTGTGGCACGGCTACCGGAGTGTGGTTGCCGGTGACGTCCCGCTGGGTGATGGAGTCTTCTCGATACCCGTGCGGGCCAGTTTGTCCGAGGTGATTTCGGGCAAGGCCGCATCCACCTTCTCGATGGGGCCTGTCCATGGTTGCGAGGTCAGCCGTGGAGTCTTCGGAGAAGTAGGGCCGATCACTGCTTCCCACTCATCGTGCTGTTCCCTCAGGACGGCGCCGGCAACCGCAGGAGCCCTGCAGCCTTCGGAAAGACACCGACTATGTCGGTGCGGCGCTTGATCTCCTTGTTGACCCGGTCCAGGGGGTTAGTCGACCTGATCTGACGCCAGAGTTTCTGCCGGAATCCGGCGAATGCCAGCAGGGCTTCCTTGGCGTCGTCGAGCACGCCCGCGACCTTGGGATGCGACCTCGCGAGCATCCGCGCGACCCTACCGTGAGGCGGTGAACTCCCCTTTCGGCCAGCGCAGTGCCGTACCCCCAACCGCACCGTGCTACGGGACTCCGACGGTCGCACCGAGTCCGCAAACTGCCCGACTCCTCGCGCGTTGGGGACCGACGAGGTCGCCAGCGTCTTAGCGGACTACGGCCGCGCCCCAAGAACCCTCGCGAGGCGAACTTCGACATCGTCGAGATCCCAAGCCGCTCACGGATATCTCCTGCCTCAGCCCAGCAATGTGTGAACCGCCGGTACGGGGGAAAGCCTCAAGAACCGTGCCCGGCTGACTCTCGAAGTACTGGACGCGACCGACGAAGCGTGGCCATCGGTGGCAACACCACCGAAAGGCGCGTTTGTGACTATTGACACGCTTCTCGCCGACCCGTACCGTCGGATCAACCGAATGGTTGGTGCCTGGACCACGCCGTGTCCCAGAGGTTCGCCAAATACTTCCCGATCTGAGGAGAATGAAATGCTGCGTAAAGTTCCCGGCTTGCACGCCGGTCAGCGTCCGAGAGTGGCGTTTGCTGCGCTTGCCGTCATCGCAGTGGTGGCTGCTGCAGGATGCGGGGGCAATGCTTCGAGCGGCGCCGGGTCAGTTGGCGGCGGTGTCTCCGAGGGTCTGAAGGCAGCGGAGGAGGCCACCGCCGAGAACCTCAAGGAGCCCACATCGATTCCACTCACTGAACCGTTGAAGGAGAAGCCCCCGACGGGCAAGACCTTCGTCTTCATGAAGAACGACACGGTCCATGGCGATCGGCAGGCGGCCGCTCTCAAGGAGGCCACCGACGCCCTGGGGTGGAACTTCCGGGACATCCCGTTCAAATCGGCAGATCCTGCGACCTTGGTCGACGGAATGAAGCGGGCGCTTGAGCTGGACCCGGTCGCGGTGAGCCTCGCCGGTATCGGTCGCGAGGTGTGGGGGACCGTCGTTGCGGATTACAAGGCCGCGGGTGTCTACATCGTGCCGACCGCCGCTGGTCCGATGGAGTATGACGAGACGGTCATTGGTGGCGCGAACGACAACACATCCGACCATGGCGAGATGATGGCCAACTATGTGATCGCTGACTCCGGCGGCGAGGCCCACGTGGTGGCGCAGACAGTTCCGGGTTACCCGCTCAACGGCACCACCCTGGACGGCTTTACCGAGACCATGGAGAAGAACTGCCCGAAGTGCACGGTGACCGTCGTTGAGAACACGCTCCCGCAGGTCGTGGCCGGGCAGGTCGCCGGCACCATCGTGGCGGCCGTGCAGAAGGATCCGAAGGTCAATTACGTCTACAGCACCAGCGGATCGCTGGCGGGAGGTGTCGTCTCTGCGCTCGCCGCCGCGGGCTTGGGCGACCGGGTCAAGATCACCAGTGGCGTCGGTGACGAGACCATCCAGACGAACATCAAGACCGGCAAGGAGGCGGCAACCACTATCCTGGGAGTCGATTACATGGAGTGGCTCGCCGTCGACATGGTGCTGCGCAAGATGCAGGGCATGGACATCGAACCCGGCGGTGGTGGCGTGATCAAGCAGCTGTTGACCAATGACGTGGACTTCGAGGTCGACATCAACTACGACAAGCCCGCCGACTGGCGAGATCAGATGAAGACGTTGTGGCAGCTGCAATAACCGGCGGACGGTGTGTGGTGACTGACGTGGGGCAGCCCGCGGTGTCGTCCCCCGTTGATTCATCGTGTCGACGTCAAACGAAAAGACCAGGACGTGCCCCTGACCGAAGCCTCAGGTGATGGAGTTGTACGACGAAAAGGGTCTGCGCGACAACCTGATGCGGTACTGTCGCGCGACCGACCGGATGGATATCGAAGGCGTCCGTGATACGTACTGGCCAGACTCGATCGATGGCGATCGGGCGAAGCGCGAGAGTATGTTCTTGTGTCTGAATACGATTCGCGAGCCGGATGTGACGGTCATGCACGGCGGACGCTATCGCGATCTGTGCGAGAAGCGTGACGGCGAGTGGAAGGTTCTGTACCGCACCTGCGTCTGGGACTGGTGTGACGTCAGGAAGTTGAGGCCCGACTGGAGCCTCAATGGATTTCCCGAGATGACTAACTGGGCGGCGCGTTACCCCGATGACCCCATCTATAAGGACTGGGCGACCAGCGACCCGACACCGCGACCACCTCATCATGATCGCGTGCCACGCCCTGTTCATCCGTTTGCCTCGAGCTGACGGACGCTGAAAATCTTTCCACTGCCCAAACTGATCGACGGACGGGGGCCTCACGTTTGGAGCGCCAATCGTTGGTTGGATCGCAATGTTGTCACGACGAAAGAAAGAGGATGCGATATGCCTGAAGCTGATAAGGAGCCAGAAATGTCAAGTGAACGAAAACCGGACATGACCCTGACCGACGCTCAATTGATGGAGTTGTACGACGAGAAGTTATTGCGCGACAACCTGATGCGGTACTGTCGCGCCGCGGACCGGATGGATATCGAAGGGGTCCGTGATACGTACTGGCCCGATGCGATCGATGACCATGGGCTCTATGTCGGTAGTGCTTCAGGTTGGGCCGACTGGATCGAGGCCTTCATGGACAAGAACAATCAATTGGCCGGTAGTCACCACGTCAGTAACGTCCTGTGCGAGATCGATGGCGATCGGGCGAAGCGCGAGAGTATGTTCTTGTGTCTGAATACGATTCGCGAGCCGGATGTGACGGTCATGCACGGCGGACGCTATCGCGATCTGTGCGAGAAGCGTGACGGCGAGTGGAAGGTTCTGTACCGCACCTGCGTCTGGGACTGGTGTGACGTCAGGAAGTTGAGGCCCGACTGGAGCCTCAATGGACTTCCCGAGATGACTAACTGGGCGGCGCGTTACCCCGATGACCCGATCTACAAGGACTGGGCGACCAGCGACCCGACACCGCGACCACCGCACCAGGCGCCGGTGGCCTGACTGGCAGGGCCGCAGCGGGGACCTCTGGTGGTAGGGGCTGACAAGCCCCACCGCCGGAGGTCCTTCTGTCTTTGCTGGCACCCGTTCTTTGCACTCGGACATGGGTGGCTCGATCCATCGCCGCGAGCCGGTGGTGACAACTCGCCCGACGCCGTCTCCTCCACGGTCGGGCGATATCGCTGGTGAGGCCACCTGTGCGTTGCGTTCTGGTCTGGGGGTCTTGGGAGCTGACGCTGGGGAGCGTGTCGACTCCGCCGGGGGAGAGTCGGAAGCGGGCGCCGTGGAGGACGAGGACGTCGGCGCCTTGCTCGACCGGCGGGTGACCCACTCAGTCGCAGTGGCGAACAGGGTCCCGATCATGACCGTGAGCAACTGGCCCGGCGTGGAGAGCCGAGATCGCCTTCACGGCCGACGGAATCCTCCTTGGGTATGACGCCGCCCTTCAACTCGAAAGGAGCGGCATCGAACCCTGAGGCGGTTCAGTAACGGTCAGACGACCGATTCCTCAGTGTGAGGGTGTCCCGGTGTCGGTGATCACGAAAGCGGTTGTTCGTTCTGGCCGCTGACGGCGCCCGCGGGACATGTCGGAGATTTCCTCGGAGACGGTCATCATCTGGATGCGTCTCGAACCAGAGTTCGTTGACCGCGTCGTACTCCAATTCGGTGACGCTGCCGACCGTTGGATTGAAGGCGGGGGTGAAGTAGCGGCGCATGTAGTGGCTGATCATCGGCAGGTTCTGCTCGATCAGCGGGACGTGGTTGGCCTCGTAGTACGACCGGAACTCCTCCGGGGTCATGCCGGCTTTGCGCTTGAGAAAGGTGATGGTCTTGATCATCGTTCGTCGTCTCCTCCGGGGGTGGGCGCTTCGTCGGAAAATCCCACGCTATCAAGCGAACGGTCGGTTGGGGAACGGCGGAGGCCATCGAACCACCTTTGGCACTGCATCACGGGTTTCGTCGAAGTTGGGGCAACTCCGGAACAACAGGCTCGTGAAGAACTTTTTGAAGAAACCGGTCTACAGGCCAAAGACCTGCTGGATCTCCGGAAAGGGGCCGGTGCTCGTGATCGCCGACGGTTCCGGAACCCCTTGGCTGATCCATACATTCGCAGCCGTGACTTCCCGCCGCCGACTAACAACCAACTGGGAGCATGAGTCCTACCGTTGGACCACTAGGTCGAGGGTGAAGCGCTTCAGCAATCGGGTCACATGGCTGGACAATGTGCTTGGCGCAACCGCCCACCTCACGGCCGGCGGCCCGGCTGCTCTGGCCAACGGACCGCTGCGACGCCGGTCGGGATCGAAACGATGAGGAACCAATGAAATCCACAATCGAGGCCGGCGATGGGCGCGCCGCTAACATTGCCAGCCGTTCACAGCTGAGCGATGTCATCAAGGCCCCAGATATCGTCGCCCACCTTGTCGGCGTGGTTGAGCAAGGAGACGCACGCGGGAGAGAAATTGCGTTTCCGACGGCCAGTATCTCCGTCCCTGAAGCAGACGTTCGAGATGGAGTCTGGGCGGGTACGGTACAACTTGGGGTAGACAAGAGGGCGAAATCCTACGCGGCCGCCGTCTCAATAGGACGCCGTCCAACCTACTACCGCAGTGGTGCGCGGTTACTCGAAGCCCATCTTCTTGACTATGCCGGGGACCTGTACGGGCGCACCGTTGGTGTGACGCTCCATGTCCGCATACGCCCTCAACGCAGATTTCAAAGTACCGACGAACTGGTGGCCCAAATCGAGGAGGACGTCGCGTTTGTTCGTTCCTGGTCACTGGGTGCTGCAAGGGACGGGAAGCGGAATATCGTCTCCCATAGTTCTTCTTGCCAGGATCCCGTCAGGAACAACTCATTTCCGGGACTAGGCGCTACTTCCCAAGGAAGTCCGACGCCGTCCTTACATCGCTTCGAGCAGGCCATCGACCTTCAGTCCGAGGACTAGGCGCGGCCAGGGGAGGCGGCCGAAGCCGTATCTGAACCGGAGTTCCCTTCCCCGTAGGGGTCTCTGCGTCGAAGACCCAAAGCAAAGCAAAACAGGCCACCAATTACACAGGAACTTTACAATGATCAGCGCAATGGAAGCCGACCAGACCTATTTCGTCGAGGCCACTGATCCTCGCCTCATAGGAGAGGAACTGAGCACCGCAGTGGACGCAGCAGTTCAGCGCGCTATGGAAGCAGGGCGCTACGGCGTTCTCGTGACCCGCTTCGGAAACACCACCTTCACCGTCGCCGTCAGCGCCCAAGTCACCTACGGATGGACCATGGAAGAGGACATGTCGGCAGGGTCATAGGCGTAAGACTGCCCCTTCAGGCCACAGGGGAGCCACTCACGGCGTCTGCAAAGATGCGATCGCAACCTGAATGTCACTAACGTGATTTTCTGGCTTCCTTCAAATGACGCAGTGTATAGCACCTGACTGCAGCCGTATCGCCCTATGCCCCATGCCCCATGCCAAGCCATGCGTTACATGTTTCAATCCCAACTGCGTCATCGACGCCGGATAGTCCCTTAGACGGCTGTCGCCTAACCCTGGGTTAGGCGACAGCCCGAAGGGCACGAGTGGTAAATGGTGGTCCGAGGCCCGCAATGTCACCGGGCGGCTCTCGGCCGCGCTCACTACCGATCTGCGATGTAGCGCCCACGTAGGCGAGCGTGCGGCGTGAGGGCCAAACGAAGCTTCCGTGTCAGAGGAGCCGGATTCTCAGAAGACGCGATCTGCCACCTTTACTCGAGTGGCGGATGCAAGTGCCGCCTTGAGTTCGTCTGCTGATGCGGGTCCGGAATCGGCGGTCATCACCTGGTCCTCGGCTGTGTCCGGGTCGGCGAGATATACCCTGGTGTATCCGGCGGGCTCGGGTTCGAATCTCCAGGATTCGGCAATAGGACCGGCATCGAGGGTGTCGAAGCCCAGCTGGTCAATGATGGCCGAGGCCTCCTGCTTTGCCTGCGCGTCGTCGGACGCGATGGGCAGGAACTCAACGCCCGCCCCCGCAAGACGCTCGACTGGGACACCCCGGCCGAGCGCCTTCGTGATTTACTGATAGCCAGCTAACCTCGGGTGTTGCAACGACCCCTAGAATCCGCCCTCGGCGGGCAATTCCATGGCCGCCTATGGGCAGTTTTTCATGGCCGCTTACATCCACTTTTCAAATTTGTCAGTAAGTGAAGTGGTCGGCCTGCCGTCAACTCCTCATCGGTGACGTAATTGGTGGTCCGAAGCTTGGTACAACGTTCTGTGGCCGGGGCTTCGGTGTCCCTTCGTATGCGGGAGAAGCCGGATACATGCCGTTCTCTCGGTGGTGACCCCTGCGATGCTGTGCGCGACCGATCTCCAGATCTACTCGGCGGCGACACTGGTCTTCATGGGCTCGGCTATCGCGTCGATCGCGTGCCTGTCATCGATGCGTTTCGGCGCAAAGACTATCCATCCGATGATGAAGATGGCGATGATTAAGCTGATGCCAAGGAGGGTGCCGGTGAACATGGGCTCCTGAACGTAACCGTCGGGGCCGGGTGCCAGCACGTTTAGAAGAATCGCGACTGGAATCGTGGCCGAGGTGAACTGCAGGATGTTCTGCATGCCGATCGTCACTGCCATGTTGTCCTGCCTCCCGGACGAGGCAACGAGGGTGTACGCAGTAGTCAGACAGCTCAGGATCGTCGCGGCGTATCCGAACACAAACAAGAACGCCAACCACACGGTCTGATGGGCGAATGCGAAGCCGGCATAGACGAGGATCGCAGCACTTCCGGAAGTAACCAGGACCAGCTTCGGGCCGAGTCGACCGAGCCCCCACCGCGTCCATACGTATCCCAGCGCGCAGCCGGGGATCATTGCAAGCATGGTGTAAGAGGATTCGAGCGGGGACAGGCCCAAACCGAACCCGGAGGATGTTGGGGTCTGTAGCAGGAGGGGGAGTCCGATAAAGACGAAAGGACCGGCGACACTGACGACTCCGATCCCGGAGAAACCCACCAGGATCTGGCGCAGGTTCATGTTCTTGAACGACATCAGTGGTTCTGGCGTGCGTCGTTGCTGAACGATCCAGGCGATCATTGCCACTGCGGCTACAACAAGGGCGCCAAGCACGAGGGGTGATGTCCAGCCTTGATTGGGTCCTTCACTGATTCCAATAAGAAGCGCTACGGCCCATACACCGACCCCTATGCCGCCGACCCAGTCCACACGAACGGACTCGCGAGCGTCCTTGGGTGTTTCGGGTGAGAGGACAGCAAAGAGCAGCAGCAGCGCGAGAAAGACGAAAATCATCCAGAAGACGGATTGCCAAGGCAATCCAATCGCCACGAGGGCACCACCTGCAACGACGGTAAGCGGTGTCAAGACCGCCAGACTCAATGCGAGGGACAGCGAGACCTGCTGTACTACACGTGCGGTGGCACGTGGGCGAAGCATTCCCCACCCCATGGGGATGCCAAGCGCCAGGCCCGACAAGAACCGACCGAGTACCACCGGCCAAAAGCTGGTGCCGGTCGCGGATAATACGCATCCCGCCATTGCCACTAGTATGAGCCCGATGAGGACCTTACGGTGACCGTATCTATCCCCCATTCGCGAGGTAAGACCCACCGATACCGCGCCTGCGAGCATTGTGCCGTTGAGGATCCACCCGATGTCCGATCCCGACAGGCCTGATTCGGATACCATCGTCCCGACCAGAGGATTGAGGGCGACGGCTTGGACATCTGAGATGGCGCCGCTAAGCATCAGCACGGCGATTATCGGAGCAAGTTGACTCGCTCGTGTTTTGACCTGTGGAGTTTCAGTCATCTTCGACCACCTTCGATGGAGCGATTGGCTCCGGAGGAGCCAATCGCGTTCTTACCCGCGAAGAGGACAGGGCTCGTCAAATTGGTGTCCGATGTTGCCCTGCGCCCCTCGCGGCGCTGATTGTTCCAAGCAGTAATGCATCTTCAGTGGGCTTCCCATTCATCTTCAGTGGGCTTCCCATTATTGAGCCCCTCGTTGAGTTAGAGGGGAGGAGGAGCCATCGTTTGGCAGTAGCCGATCTACAGGGGCAAAAGTGGGCCCTCGCCAGGCGACTCGACAGCCATCTTGCTGCGAAAGATAGATGTCGAGTCGCCGGAATTGGCGGCTTGCACGGCCGCTTAGAGCCATCCTGAACGATTAGCGACCGGCGGCTAGGCGTCCGCCGTCGATGGCTAGTTCGCTGCCGGTGATGTATGAAGCTTCGTCGGATGCGAGGAACAGCACCGCGTACGAGACCTCGCGGGGATCTGCCGGCCGGCCAATGGGGATGGCCAACGCTTCGAGCTCCTCTTCGTTCATTTGTGACCTGGCCATAGGAGTAAGAATCGCGCCCGGGTGGATTGAGTTGACACGCACGTTGTCCGACGCGTACTCGGTCGCCGTGGCCTTGGTCATCCCTCTGACGGCGGCTTTGGCGCCTGTGTATGCCACGTTGGGTACCCCCGTCAAGTGCGCCATGGCTGCTGCTGAGGAGATGTTAACGATCGAGCCGCCCCCCGCTTCGACCATGCCGGGCAGCACGGCGCGCATGCCAAGGAACACGCCCGTCTGGTCGACCTCGGTAACCTTGGCATATACCTCCGGATCGAGATCTGCTGTAAAGCAAACAGGTCCGGCCAGACCCGCGTTGTTGACGAGAACCGTGATCGGCCCGAACTTTTCAACGCTCGCCGCGACTACTGATTCCCACGATTCCGCGTCTGCGACGTCGTGACTCACGAAGAACGCGTTCTCACCGAGTTCGTCGGCCAGTGCCTTGCCGTCCTTCTCGTTGAGGTCGGTGAGGACGACCTTCGCACCCTCTTCGATAAATAGGCGTGCGTGCTCAGCACCCATGCCCACTGCCGCACCCGTTATTAGCGCAACCTTGTTTTTCAGACGTTCCATTGTGGCCTCTTCTTTGACGTGCGCCGACGATGCGACACTGGTGATGGTTATGTAAAAACAGCTAAATGACAGAGGACAGTTGCACATCGGCGAGTTCCCGGAATTGCCCGGTGTGCCAGACGAGTGGCTCGTTCTCGCCGATGCCGAGCTTCAACGTCACTGCATTCGACATGCCTTGCCCCACAATCTTCGCTGCCAGTAGATGATGTCAAACACGCTGCTCGTGCCTTGTGTGCGAGGCCTGCTCCTCGTACGCCTGCCCTTAGGACGCCCCGAGCCTCTTACCTTCGATGAACGACCCCTGTGTCCGGGTCACACCGACGCTGCGGAGGTCCGCTCCGCCGCCGGCGCTCTGCTGCGCTGGCCCGGGGATCCTGCTTGGCAGGGCCTCGTGGGCGTCCCAGTGGCGGCGTGAAGAGACAGGCAGTTCGTTGTCCGGATGAGGTGTGCGAACCGCGGCATCCGAGACGGACATAGGGTCTCCAGCCTTGCAAGGCAACCATACGTCCGTTTGTTTCTGCACGCCTAGCTGCAATCGGCGAACCGGGCGGAGGAGCAGGACATCAGGGACGAGGCCAGGCGACGGAATGGCTCGATGCCTGACAGGTACCGCTGGGCGACCAGCCCGCGGCCGCGCCACGCCGCCAAGGTTCCCTGCGATCAGGTAGTCACGCAAGCGGTGTTCGGTCGCACTGACTCCCGGCGCGCCCGCGGGACATGTCGGAGATTTCCTCGGAGACGGTCATCATCTGGATGGCGTCTCGTTCCAGGAACTGCGCTTCGTCCGCTGCGATGATCTCCTTCAGGGGAGATGTGGAGGCCGCGGCGAGGAGGGCGTCGAAGTCCTCCTGCGTATCGAACCAGAGTTCGTTGACCGCGTCGTACTCCAATTCGGTGACGCTGCCGACCGTTGGATTGAAGGCGGGGGTGAAGTAGCGGCGCATGTAGTGGC